>JALSTL010000039.1 GCA_026983755.1 Melioribacteraceae bacterium
GAAATTTGTTCGGCAAAAAATTTACCCACTTGAAATTGTTTATCGTATTTTAATGAGTGTATTATTTTTTGAATTGGAGAATCATTCTTAAAAACAAAAGCGGAAGCAAAATCGTTTATAATTTTTTCTTTTTGAAATTTACGGTTAAATTCATTTTTTATTCTAAGTTCGGATGTGTGTTCCAAACCGGAAATACAATTTGCACAAATAAATTTTTCTACCGGAGAAAGTTTTGTATTACAAGAGATGCAGAATCTTGGTAGGAAAAAATCAAACAGAGAAGTTAAACTGTTTAATTTCACAACAATTACGTCAAACTAATTAACATATTTTTTCAGTTTATTATCTTTAAATATAGCGTGATTCTCAATCCATGTTTTTAGGGAAATTAAAACTTCATCGTCTAAACTACCATTTTTCTTTTTCAATTTGGAAAAATAATTTTCATATTTTTTGTATGCTCTTTGATGTTCCATTTTATGAGAGAACAATTCAATTGCATTATGTTGCTTCATAAATTTTTCTTCGGTTTCAAAATGTTTCCGGAATTTTTTTAACAAATCTTCATAGTGTTTTAAAATTTTAGTTTTATTACTATCTTTTAAATCGTATAATTTGTTAATGGCATCATAAATATCTTTGTGTTGTTTGTCGATTTCCGGCAAAGAAATTTCATTTTCTTTTTTCCATTCTAAAAATTTCATATTACACCTCTTTTGAAATCTTTTATAGCATTCTAAGTAATTTTCTAATTAACCATTCAACAGATAAAACGAAAACAACAATTAATAATATAAAATCTAAAAAAGATAAATGCAACTTATTATCCGTATATTCATACTTAATGTCCGATTTATACTTTTTGTTTAAGTAATCGAATAATTTTTTATAAGTGCTTAAATTAAAAAAATTTCCGCCGGTTTTATATGCCGTAGATTTTAATAAGTATATGTTTGCTTTCGATGTAAATAATTCCAATTCAATAGGTGAGATGTAAAATTTTCCTTCAATTGTTTTTACCGGTTTATTTTTCGAAATTACTTTTCCTTTATATGTGTAAGTGCCCGGTTTGTTCAATGTTATTTTACTTTCGTATATTCCCTCTCCAAGAGGTTTAAGATTAAAAAATTTAAATTTATTGTTATGTGAAATTTCCAAACGGATATTTGCATTGATTACCGGATTAAATGTTTCATCGTATAAAGATGCGGTAAAGGTAATTGTTTCGCCAAGTTTGTAATTTTGTTTTTCGGGTTTTAGTTTGAATTTTTGGTTATCGTTTTCCAAAGAAAGCCACTTTATAGAATTTAATATAAAATTATCAAATAATTTAAGATATTTGTTAGTGGCTTTTAATTTAAGTTTCCATACGTTTGCCGCATTTATAATAATACTTTTTATATTGTTAGAATTATTTGAGAATATTACCGGTATTTCAATTTTACTATTACTGACTAATAATATTTCCGAATTAATATCAGGTGTTATTGACGTTGCAACAATGCTAACTGGCGGTAAATTGCTCCATTCTTCTTTTATTTGTTCAGTGCTACCCAAAAGATTATTCGTAACGGAAAAATTTGCGGGTTTTACAGTGCTGTTAAAGAAAAAATTGTTTTTGGAAGAAAGCGAAAAGGGTAATATTTCATTTAACTGAGAAAGCTTGTTAAAATCCGTATTGTTCGAAAAACATAAAAGATATGGCTTATGAAAAATTTTTATGGCTCTTTTCACTTTTGTTATATTTTTACTGTTTGTGTTTACGGAAGGAAAATTTATTAAAATTAAAAGATCAGCTTCTTTAATTTTTTCGAAATTATTTTTGTGCAGATAAAATTTATGGGCGGAAAGTTTTATTATTGATTCCATTTTTAAATCATCATTATTTTGCAACGCTGATTTTATTGCGGATAAATCGTTACTAGCACTTCCGCTTATAAGTAATATTTTCTTTTTTGTGTTAAGTACATTGATAATTATGGATTTTATATTGTTCCTTTTGTTCTTTTCTTTTTCTTTTGAAAAAACACTTACCGTAAGTTTGTGTTTTCCAATAGTATTTCCGGTGTAATCAAATGGAATTCTATTTATTCCCGTTTTACTTAAAATAATTTTTTTACTATCAAGAATTTTGTTCCCTTCAGAAAATTTTAATGTTGCGGTTTTGCCTGCGTAACCTGTATTTGTAATTGTTACTTCTATTTCCGTTTGACGATTGGGATATATATATTCGTTACTTCTTATTGAATTGATTTCAATATCATTTGTATTTGATGTATCGCCAACAATAACAGTACATATCGGAACGTTTAATTTTTCCAATTTAGGAAACGGATTGTTGCCTGTGTTTATGATGCCGTCGCTTATTATTGTAACCGATGAGACATTTTTATATTTATCAACGTAATTGAAAATGGAATTTAGTTTGGTAAACGATTCATTAAATTTTAAGGAATCAACTTGCCGTATGGAAATTTCGTTAATTTTTTCTCCGAAAGAAAATAATTTGTTGTTTCCTTGAACACTATTAAAAAATTGTTTGGCTAAATTTTTTATTCCGAAAATCTCGTTGCGTTTCGTATATTCCGAAATAGACTTTGAATTGTCAATAAAAATTAAATTGGTAGGTTCAATTTCGGTTTTTTTTTTGATTTTTATTACCGGTTCAAACAATAGAAACAGCATGATGGAAAGTGCTATTGTTCTTAAAGTAACAAGGAGAATTTTATTGTACTTACCAATATCGGGAATGGTAATTCTATAAATAAAAATAGTATAGAATAAAATTAAAATGAATCCGATTAAAAACAAATAAGGATTTCCGGATAGAGAAATGTGAAATTTATTTAAAAAATTCATTCTAATTTTATATCCAATCTATCAAATAATAATATTATTTTTTACTATTAAAATTATAACAATAAAAATTTAAAGTACTATAAATCCCATTTCTTAAGTTCTTCATAAACCTTGTAATCGGTCAAATCGAAATGAATTGGAGTAACGGAAACAAAATTATTTTTTATAGCCGTTTGGTCGTTGTGAATTTCTTCGTCGGAATCCGACATTTTACCCGTAAGCCAATAATATTTGTTTCCATACGGATCGGTTCTTTCTTCGTAACTGTCATTCCATTTGGATTTACTTTGAAACGTTGGGAGAATGCCTTTTATTTTTTCAGCGGGAACGTTAGGAACGTTGACATTCAACACTATTCCTTCGGGTAATTTATTTTTTATTACTTTAAGAGCAAGTTTTTTAACAACATTAGCCGCAACATCAAAATATTTAGGATTATGGTCGGTAACAGAAACGGCTATAGCCGGACAACCCAGTATTGCGGCTTCTCTTGCAGCAGAAACCGTACCGGAATAAATTATACTAATTGCAGTATTAGAACCATGATTTATTCCCGAGACAACAATATCCGGAAGTTCTTTTAAAATATGTGTTATTCCTATCTTTACGCAATCTGCCGGTGTACCGTTTATTGCATAGCCTTTAAATTTATTACGTACTTTAACTTCTTGAATTCTTAACGGAATTTTCATCGTAATGGAATGACCAGCTGCACTTTGCTCTGTTTTGGGAGCTATAATTATAATTTCGCCAATTTCACTCATTGCTTCGGCTAACCGGTATATTCCTTCCGAGTCAATTCCGTCATCATTACTTATAAGAATTTTCATAAAAATATTCCTATTTTCAATATAGATTTTTTAACTTGGTTTGCAAATATAGTAAAGTTTGTAAACTATTATTTTATCTGCTTGTTTTATAGAGTTTGATTTATACAAAAATATTGGAATAAATATTTATATAAGTAGATAATAAAATTGCGAACCGATTTATAAAAATTTTTTTTAAAAAATGAAAAAAAAAATCTGCATACTTTTTTTAATAGTAGTATTTTCAACAATTATAAATGCACAAGACAGTAATGCAGTTGAAATATTTATAATTGATTCTTACGTTACACCGGAAACTCCTCATATTTTTAATTTAAGTTTTTATACATCCGAACCTGTTAAAGCAAAAATTATAATTGATGAAAAATATAAATTTGATATTTCAAAAAATTATAAAGAAGACCATAAAGCTGCAATTGATTTTTCGAAGTTTAGTTTCAAGAAAAAAAACATTAAGTATGTTCTAATTGTTGAAAACAAAAAAGAACAAATAACCAAAAGTGAAGTAAACGAAGTTGCTTTACCTTACGATGAATTTATTGAAACCAAAGAAGGGAACAATCCGGTAACTACTTTAACCAAAGGAATATTGCTTTATT
>JALSTL010000040.1 GCA_026983755.1 Melioribacteraceae bacterium
TATTGGCACAGCTTTCAAGCGATAATCCTAATTATCATTTTAATGTAATTGTATATAACGGATTTACAGCAAAAAATGTAGAACTGAAAGTTAAGTTAAAAGGCGTTGCCGGAAGAAAAGATCAAGGTGGCGGTTTTGTTTGGCGTTTTATTGATAAAGATAATTATTATGTTGTACGCGCCAATCCGTTGGAAGACAATGTGGTTCTTTATAAAGTTGTTAACGGAGACAGATCCGATTTACCGGTACTTGGCAAAGGAAGAACTTACGGCGTTGATGTAAAACATTTGGGAAACGATTGGAATACATTAAAACTTAAAGTAGATAACGATATGTTTATTGTTTATCTAAACGGCGAAGAACTATTTAAAGTAAAAGACGAAACATTTACAAATGCCGGAAAAATCGGATTATGGACAAAAGCCGATGCGGTAAGTTATTTTGATAACTTGAAAGTAAAACCCGTGATTGGGAAATAATAGGAAATATTAAATGTAAGTATAATTGTAAATAGAGGGAAAGCTATGTTCCTTAACACCTTTCCCCCATTTCTTTAAATTTACTTACACCACTAAAATTGTTGATTTACAAAATAAAACCATTCAGTGTTAATTAAATTCTCTATTTGAATTTTTTTATTTCATCTTTAAAAGCATCTTTGTGAATTATGTAATCCATAATTTTAAGTTTAACGTAATCTTCGGTAAAAAAGTAAAAACCTTTATTTTTACCGTTCCGCGAACCTGAGCCGGAATCTTTGATTAAATACCAATTTTGATCCGGATGATTCAAATACCCGACCAAATGAATTCCGTGATCATCGGTTGTGGTTTTATTACTAAAACGGAATTGACGAGCGTTTTCGTCAATATAGGCAGAAGGAATATCAAAGTCCGGAATCATAAAAACATCAAGTTCGGAACTTTTGCCGGGTTCGGAAACATCACCGCCTATACCAAGCGTATATCCGTTATGAATTGCATTTTTCAATACATTCATAAAATCATCAAGAGGAATATTATAATAATCTTTACTGTGCCACCAATTATCAGGTACTTCGTATTCCACTTGTTTGAAGTAAGGTTTTTGCATATAGGAAACCACATCAATGTAATCATTTAAATTTAAATGAAGATAATTTTTTAAATATTCTTTCGGTGTATATGTTTTACCGTTTACAACAATCTTTTTAGGAGGTGTTCCAATGTAATAATTCATTATGGATTTAATAGTTTCCAAAACAGTATGTTTGTTCCATGCATTTTCTTTTTTAACGGACTGAAGATACCTAAACATTTCATTAAACATTTTTTCGTGATTATGATAAACTTGTCCTTCTTTTAGTCCTGTATAATCGGCTTCGGGAACAATTCCGTATTTCTTCCAAACTCTGGTTACCGCATTTGCTTCGGAACCTTGTGCAAACAAAGATTTACCTCTTGTTTGAACAAAGTATTCCGCTTTGTCAACATATTCCCAATAAACCGTAAACATTTCGGAGAGTTTTACTTTCTTTTTAGTTAGGCGGTAAATTTCCGATTCAAAAAATGAAGTGGTTGAAAACGCCCAACAAGTTCCCGTATTGCCTTGTGATATAGGCGGATTAAACCAATACTTAGTAAATTCGTTAACCGATTTTGGTAAATCATATCGAGAAAAATCCATTGTAAATTTTTTCTTTTTAGCTTTGACAGGTTCTTCAAATTTTTTAATTCCTTTTAATATTTTACTGTAAAATTCGTTTTTCTTTTCAACAAATTTACCCTTATCTTTTGTTTTGATTTGAGAAAAAAGTTGATTTGAAAATAAAATTGATGTTAAAAAAATCATAATAAAAAGATTAAGCGATTTCATTTAAACCCCGTAAATATTTAGTTAAAAATTTAATATTTTAATTATAAATCTATTTCTTTCGGTTCGTGATTATGGTAATGTAAAAACCATTCGTCTTCGGTAAAGTTTTTATCTGTAATTTTACTTAAAGATAGTTTAAAATATTTCCCTTTTGCAGTTACTGCAATATCTCCGTTTTCCAATATAATTTTCCCTTCGCCTTCAAAAAAGCGGGAATTTTCATTCGTTAATTTTGCCACAACTTTAATCGGTTCGGCAAGAGGAATTGGTTTTTTAAATTTCAGATTTAACTCAATTGTAACTCCCCAAACATTCTTGTTTTTAATCAAAATTGTTCTGCCAATAGTTTCATCTAAAATTGTAGAAGCAATACCTCCGTGTATTCTACCCGGATATCCTTGATGAAAGTTTTTAGGTTTAAAAAGTGAAACAAGTTTGCCATTATCCATTTCGTAAAAAGAAGCTTTGAGACCAAACTTATTGTTTATTCCGCATACAAAACACATTTTTGAACTATTTTGTTTTGTTGTTACTTTGTGTTTCATTTGAATTCCATTATTGTTACTGAAAAAATACTTAAAACCAGTCACTTTTCTAAATTCTATTCAAAATAATTAAAAAGTATTTGATTAAATTGTATTTAGATTTAACTAAAATTACCACTGCGAAAAATATGATAAAAAAAATAAAAAGAAGATGCGAATGGTGCGGTACGGATCCGCTTTACGTAAAATATCACGACGAAGAATGGGGCGTTCCGGTTCACGATGATATTAAACATTTTGAAATGATTATACTTGACGGTGCACAGGCAGGATTGAGTTGGTTAACGGTTTTACGCAAACGCAAAAATTACAGAAAAGCTTTCGATAATTTTGACCCTGAAAAAGTTGCACAATACGATGAAAAGAAAATTGAAGAACTTTTAAAAAATCCGGGAATTATCAGAAATAAATTAAAAGTAAGATCGGCTGTTACAAATGCACAAGCTTTTCTTAAAGTACAAAAGGAGTTCGGAAGCTTCGATAATTATATTTGGCAATTTGTACATAATAAAACAATTGTAAATAAATGGAAATCTTTGAAAGAAGTGCCTGCTACGTCAAAAGAATCCGATGCAATGAGTAAAGATTTGAAGAAACTTGGTTTTAAATTTGTAGGTTCTACAATCTGTTATGCTTATATGCAAGCCGCTGGAATGGTAAACGATCACATTGTAAGTTGTTTCAGATATAAAGAAGTAGGAAAATGAAATTAGGTTTGGTAAGACATTTTAAAGTTAACCCGCCTGATAAGAAAAAATATCTTTCATCAGATGAATTTAAAAAAGCAATGGAGATTTACGATACCGCTCCTATAATTCCTAATAAGGTTAACTTGAAAAATGATGATTGGGATATTTGTTATTGTAGTAGCTTACCGCGTGCTGTTACAACGGCCGAAACAATTTTTAATAAAAAGATAATTAAAACAGATTTAATTGTAGAAGTACCTATTTCTTCTTTTACAAAATTCAATATAGTTTTACCGTTGTTCTTTTGGCATCTTGGTGCAAGAATAGCTTGGTATTTTTCCCATTCGTCTCAAAAAGAAAATATTAAACAGACCAAGATAAGAATTGAAAAATTTTATGAAATAATTTCCTCTTCCGGTTATGATAATATTTTAATTGTTGCTCACGGATATTTTCTAAGAATGTTTTATGAAGTAATGAAGAAAAAAGGGTTTTTAGGCAAAGTTGATTTTAATATGAAAAACGGGACGTTATATATTATTGAAAATTAAAACATAGAAAATACTTTTATACTAGTGTTATGTTAATTTATAAATGACGGTAATCTAAAAACCCAAATATAGCTTAGAGATTTCTCTCCCGATTAAAAAACATCGGGATCGAAATGACATATACTAAGTTTTATTTTCCGAAAACCAATTTGGACTTAGTATATTAACTTAATTGTTTGTAAAGTTTCAAAAGTTTGTTGATACTTTTCTTTTTGTTCTAAGTATGAACAAAATGTATTATTTCTTTATCCGCCGACAGGAATGTCTGTGATACAATTTTTATGAAAGCCGTATCATAATTAATATAACGGTCGGGAAAGAAATTGGAACACAATTTATTATTTGTTATTAACAAATAATGGTAATCTGTGCTCTTGCTTCTTTTAAGAGTTATTTTCTTGCTTTTTCAAAAATTCCACTAATTGCAATGCAGCGGTTTCCGCATCGTTTACGTTTTCTACAACTGCCGGTTTTACTCCGAACCTTTGAAGTTGATTAACGAAACCCTGTCCCATTGATTTTGCAATAAAATAATCACAATCTTTTAGCATTTCCGCAATAGGTTGACCCATAGTGCCGTGTCCGTTATGATTATGCCCGTGT
>JALSTL010000041.1 GCA_026983755.1 Melioribacteraceae bacterium
CTTCTGACATAGCTCACCTGAGTGTTTAATTATAAAATTTATTTTGTGTTTTTAGAGACGCAACACACAACGTTATTATATTTTTTTTATTAAGCTTCATCCGGCATACAATATATTTTACTATACCTTATTTTTTTCTTATTATTTCCAATTCCACCTAACAGAAAATTTGACTATACTAAAACTAAATCAGTTTTCGGATTTATGAAACACATCAAACTGTCATTCCGGTTTTCATCGTTCTTTGATGGAATACCGGAATCTATTGGCCTAACAGATACCGGTATTGCAAAAAACGCCACGCCCAACAAGATGGCGGACAGGCAAACCGGTATGACAATAATAATCCGAAAACCAAATAGTGTTTTGTATATATCATCAATGTTAATCACTTTTTCTGTTTCTATCGATTTTCTGGCACCAATACCTATTCAATACTCCTGCTCTGCTTCCTGCTTTTTGATTTAATGTATCCGTACTATCTTTTTCAAATATCATTGCTCTCATTTTATTATCTGTGTTCGGATTATTGTTAACCATCCAAGTTTTTGTTTTTCCAAAATTCTCAGTTAAACGCAATCCATACGATGCAGGTACATACCATTTTTCTATTAAGTCTATTCTTGCTTTATCTCCTTTTATAGAGATTTTTTGCCCTTCATACGGCATATAAGAATCTAAAGAATAGGACATAACAACGCCATTTTTATATTTAATATTTGCCTGCATAGTATCATAAATATCAATATCGTTTTCAAAAACACAACCATCGCGTAAATATCCGTCCGCGTTTTCATTATCAACATAAAGTTCTTTTAGTGTTTTGTCTTTATTAATATCCATATAAAACTGACATTTTTTAGTAAAATTACAATCACAGCAATTTCTGCACCTGAAGTCGCTATTTTTACCATAAAATTTTAAATCACCAAAGGCTTGTACAGATTCCGGCTCTGTATCCAAGATCCAATTCATTTTATCAAAATGATAAGAAGCTTTATGTGACCAAAGTGAACCGGAATATTTCATAAGTCTGTGCCAACAGCGGTAGTAACTTGCACCACGATAAATATCTAGCATTTTCTGAAAATCGACCGAAATTATTTTACCTAACACACCTGATAAAACTATGCATTTTAACTCTTCCGCACCATTTTCAAAACGCGCATTAAAAGTGATAATAATTTTTTTTCTGTTCTGACCTCTGCGTCCAATAATTCTTGTGCTTGTTTACTTTCCGTAACCAATGGTTTTTCACTATAGCATCGCAGCCTAATTCCATTGCTTTTATTGCATATTCAGCATGAAAACTATCGGGTGTGGTAACAATAACATAATCCGGTTTGGTTTCTTTAATCATTTTTTCAAAATTATGGGAATGATAAATTGGTGCGTTAATTCCTACATTACTTTGAATATATTTTGCCCGTTTTGTATTGATATCCCATAAAGCAACCATTTCAATCATAGCCGGAAATTGCTTTAACAAACTTTTTCCCCACATATTACTTCCACGTATTCCGGTGCCAACTAATGCAATACGCGTTTTGCCTGTTTTCGATTTTGGAGTATCATACTGCATTTTTTAATGCCTCTGCTCCTAATGTTGTAAAAGGTAAACTTGCTAAAACAGCAATTTTTATGTTTTTATCCAAAAATTTTTTTCTGGCTATTTTGCTGCTATCTTTTAGCAGTTTACTGCTTGCTTTTTCTTTATAAAATTACTCTCTATTACTAAGTCCACTCCAAAAAAGTCAAAAGTGTTCGTTGCAAGCCAGCCTTGGATTTTTACCGAAGCTCTCTCCCCAAGGGATGCCCTAGTTATAAGAGTCCTTTTGGTACAATCTGTCTATATTGTACTAAATTCTAAAAATTGCCACGGCACAAAACGCCTCGCAATGACGGAAAAACCCTTTTTTGTAGTGGACTCATTAATTTCATTTATATAACAGATAGTCTTAATTTTATTTTTAGTTTTTTATACAGCGTACTGCATATTCAGGATGATCAGGGTTTGAATACTCACCCAATGTTGTATAACTTTCATCAAAGTAAACAGAATATCCTGCATTAGTACCACTGGTATGCGAGGAAAATAAATTAATAAGACCTCCAGCCTCGGAAGAATAAGCACCATTCCACAAATAGGCACCCCTTATTGCGGAAAAACCGGTTGTATTGCTTCCATCAACCATTATTTCACTCATAGTTGTTGTTGCATCATTTATAGTATGCCAATCATCCATATCCGGAACGTGCCACCCGTCAGGGCAAATACCTTGAGATTTATCGGCAGTAGCATATTGCATTAATTCATTCCAGCTATATAACCCGCCAAATTGATCACAGTTTGACTCTGTATCGTTATAACAATGTTTTTCAATTATTCCGTTATCTGTAGCTTTTGTTGAGCCATTTGCAAGCATCGTACCAACATTAAGGTTCTCTTTTAACCAAACTTTTCCACCAATTGTAACGGTATTATAAATTTGACCGGCGTAATAAATTTCGTCTCCGTAATTATCTTCGGCAATAATTTTTATTTTAAAGTTATTATTTTCCGGTCCGTTATACGTCCACTGAATACTATTAAAATCTCCTTCGGAAATACCTGGACCAATATCACCAGTAGCTGTACCATAATCGTAATCCCAAGTAGTTCCGTCATCATCGGATACTTCCATATAAATAGTAAAAACGTGTTGTTCAGGATCATGTACATCATAATCAACTGTAACGGTAGTTCCCGAAATAGAAAAATTTACATTACTAACTGTAGGTTTTGTTTGTGCCCTTAACTGTGCAACACCAAATAAAAAAACCGAAAAGAATAATATTATATTTTTAATTTTCATTATTAACTCCTATTTAATTTTAAATAATTTTTTAATGTGAAATTATTTAAGTAATATCATTTTTTTAACAGCACTATAATTCCCTGCTTGAATTTTGTAAAAATAAACACCGTTAGTCAGATTACCGGCATCAAAATTTACTTTATATTTATTAACAGTTTGATTTTGGTTAACTAAAGTAGCCACAATGTTTCCCAAAACATCAAATACTTTTACGGATACATGAGAATCTTCGGGAATAGAATATGATATTACGGTTGTCGGGTTAAAAGGATTAGGAAAATTTTGTTCCAATGCAAATTCTTTTACTAAAGTAGCATTTAGTTCAATAATATTAGAATACTTAAATGAACCGTCAATATCAATTTGTTTTAAACGATATTTTACGGTACCATTAATATTTGAAGCATCCGTAAAAGAATATTTTTTAGGTGAATTGCTGTTTCCGTTTCCGTTAACAAAACCAATAGTTTCCCATTCTTCTGCTTCACTAGCGGATTTTTGAATATCAAAACCGTAGTTGTTTACTTCTGTGGCAGTAGTCCAATTTAAAACCACTACATCACCATTTACGTTTGCAGTAAAGGTTGTAAGTTCTACAGGTAAAGTACCGGTTGGCGAAACGCCTACACCAACACTACCGGCTTGCACAATAAGTGCCGTAAAAAAGGAAATGATTGTTGTTAAAAAAAACAGTCTAAGTTTTTTCATAGTTTACTCCTTTTATTATTATGAAATTTTCTTAGTTATAAAGGACTAAAAATCTAATTTTTATACTTCTTCTATTACAAAATACGGTTTACGTATTTTTGTTATTACTCCCAATACAACCGCAAATTCATCTGAAGATGAAACTACAATGTTAACATCATCAAAAGGTAATGGAGTGGAGTATTTTTTTATTGTTGACTTAAGTTTTTTAAAAAATAATTTGCCATTCTTTGTAAATTCTCCACCGAAAATAATTAGCTCGGGATTATCCAATTCTATCAAATTAGCAACGGAAATGCCTAAATATTTAATTGCTTTATCCACAATATCACAAACTAATCTATCGCCATTATTATAAGCAGTGAGTATCATATCTATATCCAATAAATTCAAGTCATTGTTACATAAATCAGTTATTTCGGATTCATTACCATTTTTAATTTCATTTTTAATTTGCTTAACTATTGCCCAACCGGACGAAACAGCTTCCAAGCATCCGGTTTTTCCGCAAGTACATTGATAACCGTTATGCTCAACAACAATATGTCCGAATTCGCCGGCATTATTGCTTGCTCCTTTATAAATCTTTCTGTTATTTATAAATACGGAACTTATACCGGCACCAAGATTTATGTATATTATATTTTTATTTTTTTGAGCTATTCCAAAATACATTTCCCAAAGTGCCATTGAACGTGAGTTCCTTTCCAAAACAACAGGAAGATTAAATGTTTTTTTCAAAAAATCTTTTATTGGAATATTTTTCCAGTTTAAATTATTAGAAGAATCTATCCAGACACCTGTTTTTATATTGTAAAGCCCGTTTGCAACAAATCCGATTCCTAATAACTTCTGTGTGTTAATTCCTTTGCTTTTAACCAGAGCATCTATTACCGTTTTAATTTTTAATAGTAAACTCTCCTTCGATTCTTCATAGGTTATTGGTATAACTTTACTAGCTATTATTTTATATTTGAAATCTGTTATTATTCCCCGTAAAGAGTGTACACCAAGATGAATTCCAATTAAATAACCAAACTCAGGATTAATGGTAAATAGTTCCCTTTTCCTACCCCCTGTAGAATCGGAATAACCAACAGATACAATTAGTCCGTCATCAATAAGACCATTGGTAATATTAGTAACGGTTTTCCCATTTTTTTTTAGAATGTTTGATACTTCCGTTCTACTTATTTCTCCCGATTTGTGAACAAGAGATAGAATTTTTTTCCTATTTACGTTTTTTAATAGTGATTGATTAACTTTTGCGTTTTTCATCTGTTTACCTATTTAATTCTTTTTGTAAAACATAATAATTGATTTAATAATATAATAAGTTTTTATAAGTCTTACAAAAAGTAATTAGAAAATAAAAAAAATTTGGACTAAGAACAAGAACTTTTTGTAACTTTTACAAAAAAGATTTCGGCATTTATTTATCAGGAATTTCTCATTAGAAATTTATTTTTCACTATATAACAATGAAATAACTCCGGTAACAACATAGACTTTAAACTCACCCCAACCCCTCTCTTAAAAAGAGAGGGACTGCTTCATCACTCTTTGGGAAAGAGTTAATTTGCCAACAAAGAACAATTTATTATTATTTAATATTCAGATACTTTATAACCGCTTCATTCCCTTTTAATGCACCTTTGGGAAAAATATTATCTTTTCCAAAAACTTTTAAGCTATCTTCCGGTAATATAGTTACAAAATTTTCAATATATCCGTCACCACCATAAGGAATATGTCCATTTTCCAAGTTAAGATATTGTGAGAAAAAATTATAAACAGCTTTTCTTTTTGATAAACCGTAATCGTGCCTTTGTGTTACAAAATGAACATTAGAAACTTTATTTTCAGCATTATAAACATTGTAAACTCTTTTTATATACGGAAACTCAACACGCGGTGTATTTCTTGTCCAATCGGCTCCGTCTGAAATTAATAACAGTGGACGTGGTGCACAAAGTGCTGCAATTTCAACATTATTTGTTTGAAAATTTTTTGATTTATGTATTGGCATTCCACTTTCGCATACACAACCGCCAAAAAAATGTGCGGAAACTTGGCATACAGGTGCCGAAGCAGTTATTCTATTATCCAGAGCAGTAAAAATAAATGTTTGTGTTCCGCCTCCGGATGCACCGGTCATTCCTATATTATTAGAATCAACATCATCACGCGAAAGAAGATATTCCAATACTCTTTTGCTATTCCATGTTTGTAATAATAATGCAATTGGAATTTCATGAGTTACTTGTTGAGCTTCTCCGTAACCAACCATATCGTAAGCAAAAACTATTGCTCCCATTCTGGCAAAAGAAGCACAACGCAGCTGCATATCTTTTCTGAATCTACCAATATTACCCGGAACATTCCAATGTCCGTGTGCCGATAGAATTGCCGGATGTTTATCACTTTCATCTATTGGTCTGTATAAATTGCCTGTAATATAAAATCCCGGGAAACTTTCAATTGCAATATTTTCCACAATATAACCATCCATTTTTCTTGTATGGTTGATAACCGGATTAAAATCACCTTCTATTTTCGGCATTTTATCTAACTGCATTCCCTTTATAAGATGCTCTTTTATTTTTTTTGCCCTTGCTTCCCAAGAGGCTTTATCATTCCATTTAGTTGCAAATTCTTGCATCTTTAAATAACCTTCTTGTTCTGTCCAATGTGCACCTTGGCAAAGCATATTTTTTTGTGCTTTATTTGTTACTGTACTTATTACTAATAATAAAACTATTGTTAGAATTTGTTTTTTCATTTTTTCCCCTTTTTTATTATTCTATCAATTTGTCAACAATTGGCAACACATAGAGTTACCATTTACAAATTACTTTAAAAGAATCATTTTTTTAGCATCAAAAAAACTATCTTTATCCGGATTTAGCGGAATAGCTGTAATACTATAAACATAAACTCCACTTGCTAAATTCGAAGCATAAAAACTTTTCCGGTAATAACCGGCAGTAAGAATTTCGTTTACCAGCTCTTTAATTTTTTGACCGGTTACACTATAAACGGTTAACTTCACATAAGCTTCTTCCTGAATAGTAAACGGAATTACTACAAGCGGATTAAAAGGATTCGGGTAACTTTGTTCTAATTTATATTCCGGCATATTTTCATTAACATTAACATCCGCCTCTAAGGAATCCGGTTTAATTATATATGCAACAACCTCTAAAGGTTTAAGCGAAAGATTTAATGAAAACGAATTTTCTTTTTGTCCAATATAAGTTATATTATTTTCAGTTATTTTTTCCAAATTTAATTTTCCGAAAGCTTCATAATCGGATCCATCAAATTGAAAAGAAAAATTAAGAACACTATTCATAGAAGCATTTGAAAAAACTAAAGCAATTTTATTATCATCTTTATTTTGCCAAACCGAATGTTGAAGTGCCGATATTGTAACATCAACATTTTCACCATAATCAATCCATGTAGAAGTTATATTAGGAATAGTTCCCTTTATTTTTAATTGTCTTAGCATTCTGCCAAATGATAAAAAATCTTTTAGTTTATATCGCAAAGTAGCAAGCTGCTTTAAGAATGGTTTCGCAACATCTGCATTTGGGTCAGATACAATCCACGTACTTGCACGTCCCGGTTGAATTCCAAAAGCAAATCCTTGAGAAAGTTTACAATAATATGCCGGATTATGATATTCATCCGTACCGGTTTTTATTCCAATCAATTGAACTTTTCCGGCATAAACTGCAGAAAAAGCAGGCACAAGATTATTTGTTGTCCAACCTTCCACTAAAAAGCCATCAACTTCGTCAGCCAAATAATCGCAACCACCTTCAACGGTTACAAATTTATCAATTGGTAAGGCAGTATGAATTTTTTCAAACATTTCATTGTATCCTTCTCTCCACCAACTACCGCCACCCAATGTGTGATTATGTTTTGCATCCATACATTGATTGGGAGTTGCCGCACAAACCTGATCCAAATAAATAGCCGAGCAACCTATTCTGTTTGTAAGTTGTTCCGAAGCATCTACTAATATATTTTGCCATGGTTTTTGTGTAGGACACATTACTGCAAATGTATTACCATTAAAATTTTGTACGTAAACATTACCGAGTAAATCTTTTGTGGCAAACGGGTATCCGTCAGTTCGATAATTTGGTAAATCCATGTCAAACAATCTACCATTAATATATGGCATAATAAAAATGCTACTGTCTTGTTGTATTTTTTTTACTAACTTATCCATCCCCGATAGTTCCGGGAAATAGTTGGGATAGTCATTGTCAAAATCCAAATAATTCCATTGATACCAGTGAATACCTACCTTACACACATTAAAATAATTTGCAAAAGTTTTAAACTCGTCTTCAATTTCCGACAATGAATAATTCGGTTCGGAAGCATAATATGCCCAAATACCAATTCCACCAATATTTTTTTGTCTTATGGTTCTGTTTAAATTATTTTTTGGCCAATAATCAGCTTTATTAGATACCCAATTTCTATAAATTTGCGAAGCGTCAAACCAATTACCCTCAAATAATGATAACTGAAAAACACCGGACATTTCCCAATCATTTTCTTTTAACGATTTATTCGGTATGGGAATTATATTCTCATATTTAATTCCACCATCTTCAGCTTTTGTTACAAAGGTTTTTAAGGATGCTTTCGGATCGTGCGTACCAAAATAAATTCCATAATTATTGTTATAATACGCTGAAAATTGCATAGAAGCATCCCACCCTAAAGGATAAATTAATTTGGAATTTATATGATTGGAATTTGGATTTTTAATTAACTGTCCTGAATAATGAGGCAATAGAAAATAATCATCTCCGCCGGATTTAATATTAAATTGAGGAAATATAACTTCATTTAATGTATTATTACCTATGCCTGTAACCGAAATATCCCAATCGGAAGAATTATTTGCAGTTCTTATTGTTATTGTTACCGTTAAAGTATTGGAAAAGTTTGGATTTATTGGCTTTTTAAAAAGAAGTTTATAATCTGAAATATTATTTTGTATGGCAACACTATTCCAACCTATTTCCGATGATATTTTTTCACCGCTAACTTCCAGAGTAAAAATATTTTTTGAAGATGAAGTATTTAATAATTCCAACGTCCCTTTATTTATACTTGAAAGTTCAATACCGTTTTTAAGTTTTGTAAATGTTATACTAAGCTCTTCCGCTTGAATAACTACTTGACTAAAAACTATATTAGTTAAGAAAAACAGATGTACGACTATTAATATTTTAATCTTTTTTATATCCATATTCAAATAGTTGCCTTGCTAAAAATTTCTAATTTTATCTCCTAACAAGATAGTAGTTTTATACAAAGGACTTATTTTATTCCACCCCCTAACCGCTCTTGTTTAGTACCTATTACTATTGCAACAACAAGTATATAATTGAAACAAATTGGTGATCAGCGATCGGAAAACAAAACTTAGTATATGTCATTACTAATACGTTTTTTGTGAGAAATTTCTAAGCTATATTTGGGTTTTGAGATCTCTCATTCGCCACGGCGAATTCGAGATGACAATTTTGTGGAATCCGAAAATCACTGTATTCTATTATAGTAAAAAAATCCCATATGAACCAATGTTCATATGGGAAGTTTTTAACTTAAACATTCACAAAAAGGTAATTGTGAAAAGATAATCAGTTATTATTTCATTAATAACATTTTTCTTACGGAAACAAAATTTCCGGCTTGCAGTCTGTATATATACATTCCGCTAGCTAAGTTTCCGGCATTGAAATTAACAATATGATTTCCGGCAACCATTTTACCATTAACCAATTCCATAACCTTTTGACCGAGAATATTATAGACACTTAATTGTACATCGGATGTTTTTGGTAAAGCAAAACTAATTACGGTTGTTGGGTTAAACGGATTCGGATAGTTTTGATTAAGGGCATACACCTTAGGAAGCATATCCTCTTTTTTAACACCAACTACATAACCATCCAATTCAATCAGATGTACGGCATCAAACCATATATCAACATCTTTTACGCTTGCCGTACCAAGATTAAAACCGAAAGTAACATTTGTATCTGTTACAGCACAATCAAAAGTATCAACAACCGTTAACATTTCGTCAGCAACTAATGATATATCTTTCGAATAAATATTTCCAAAATCACCGTGTCGTTTTTGAATTACAGCCGAAATACCGGTAATGTCTTTATTAGCTTTAATCATAAACTGAACATGGTAACCCTTATCTTTTTTTACTCCGGCACCTAAATCTAATTGACGGAATTGTATTTTCCAGCTATCATCGGCACCGGTAAAAACATTGTTAATATGTACAAGTCCGCTTTTTTCACCTTCCAAAGCACTTGATTCGTCAAGTGAAAGTGTAGCATAACTTTGTACGGTTTTACTTAAATCCCATTTATCAAGCCCATCATTAAAATAATTATTGCTTAATAAATCAGTTCCTTCCGGCAAAGGGGGTTCTGCTATACTATCATTCACAAACGGAGAATCTGTTACCCAGTTGCTTGTGTCCATGTTGCCAAGTTTTCCGTTGTTATCTCCACCTGCTCTATCTATTACAGTACTATCACTACCATTATTAAAGTCGTAATAAACAACTAAACCATTTTCCGTTCCGGTCAATTCTACATCTTTGGCTTCATTTATTTCAGCTTCTGTTCGTGCTACATCCCATAAACGGATTTCATCAATTATACCTGCAAAATTGTATGACGTGTGTGGTTGTTTGTAGGAACCAATTAAAAATCTGTTTGATGTACCGGCATCTGCACCTGGAGCATCAATTTCTTTAACTCCATCTAAATATACTGTAACATTTGCTGCAGTTCTTACATATGCAATATGATACCATTTACCCACTACTAGGGAAGTAGTCCCGGCAACGTAATTTCCATCGGCTTGTACTTTCAGATTATTACCATTAACAAATAATTGAGCACCAAGACGCATTAAATGCTCTTCTCCACCTGGAGCATTAAAATTAGCAAATTTAAACCAACCTTCCATTGTCCAATCATCTCCACTTACTATATCAGTAGTATCAGTTGTAACAACATATTCATCACGTGGTTCACTTAAATTAAATGCTAATGCTTTCGAATTACTTGGTTCAACTTCTTTTATTTCAACAAGATGAATATCATCAAGCCATATTTTAATACTATCACTCTCAACACCGGCAAAATCTATTGAGAAAAATACATCAGGATCGGTAAAATCTGCAGTAAATGTTGTTTCGTACATTACCGCCGTATCGGCATCAACTTTTACTTGTCCCCATATTCCATTATAATACTTATTGGTTGCAACAGTATCATAAAAAGCCCACCAAATTGCATTACCTTGAATTGCCTTTGTTGATTTAAGTGTAAAGCGAATGTAATATTCTTTTCCGTTCTCTATTGCCACTTGTTGATTTAAAGAAATTCTACCACTTGGGTAACCTTTATAAGCTGTAACAATATCAACTAAACCACTATTAGGACCATTAAGAACAGAATTGTCATCTAATTGATAACTAGCATTTGCAGAATCCAAGCTATAGAAATTCCAGTTACTTAAGCCATCGTTAAAACCTGTATTTGTTAATAATTCCGTTCCTTCCGGCAGCGGCGGTTCTTCATCATCCAACTGTAATTCTATAAGGTGTATATCATCGAGCCAAATTTTTATACTATCACTCTCAACCCCTGCAAAGTCTATTGAAAAGAATACATCAGGATCAGTAAAATCTGCAGTAAATGTTGTTTCGTACATTACAGTTGTATCGGCATCAATTTGTACTTGCCCCCACATTCCGTTATAATAGCTATTGGTTTCAACATTATCGTAAAATGCCCACCATATTGCATTGCCTTGTATTGGTTTATCGGATCTGACTTTAAATCTTATAAAGTACTTTTTACCTTCTTTAATATCAACAACTGTATTCAATGAAATTCTACCACTTGGATATCCTTTGTAAGCATGTACAATATCTACCATTACACTGTTGGCACCTCTTATAACTCCTTCAGTATCTAATTTATAATCGGCATATCCCGAATCTAAACTATAAAAATTCCAACCGGTTAAACCATTTACAAAATCAGTATTGCTAATAAGTTCTGTTCCTCGCGGTAATGGTTCTTCATCCGGGTCATCTACAACTTTTGTGATGCTAACATCATCTACCCAAATTTCAAGATCGTCACTTTGAATTCCGGCAAAATCTAAAGAGAATAATACATCGGGATCTGTAAAATCAGCTGTCCATGTAGCTGTGTATTCTATTGTAGTATCAGCATCTAATTTAACTTGTCCCCAATTTCCGCTATAGTAGTCATTAGTTTCCAAAGTATCGTAAAATGCCCACCAAATTGCATTACCTTGTATTGGTTTTGTTGATCTTAATTTAAATGAAATTGTGTATTCTACTCCACTTTCAATATTCACAACCGTATTTAATGAAATTCTCCCGCTGGGATATCCTTGATATGATGTATCAATTTTTACTTTAGCACTATTTGTTCCTGTAATAACACTGTTTTCGTCCAAAGAATAACTTGCATAGTTAGGGTTCAAACTATAAAAATTCCATCCTGTTAATCCGTCATCAAAACCGCCATTACTTACCAATTCCATTTCTGTTTGTGCAAAACTTAATGAAAAGCTAAGTAAAAGAAATAAAATTGTTAAAAATATTTTTTTCATAGCAACTCCTTTATGTAATATTTATAAAAACTATAAATCATGTTCTAACTTTTTGTTGTCGGATTTCAGATATGATACATGAAATCCGACGATAAGACTTCTATTTTAATAATGTCATTTTTCTAATTTGCGAATAATTACTTGATTGTAATTTGTAGAAATAAATTCCTGAAGTTAAATTACTTGCATCAAATTGATATTTATACGAACCCGCCGAAAGTTTTTCGCTTACCAGTGTTGCAACTTTTTGTCCTAAAACATTATAAACTGCAAGTGTAGTATTCCCCGCAACAGGAATAGAGAAACTAATCTCTGTTGTCGGGTTAAACGGATTTGGATAGTTTTGTGATAATTTGTAATTACTAGGAACTGATTGTCTAGGATCTTTTTTAACTCCGGTTAATAACCACTCGGCTTTTTTATCAGGATACCAATTTAAATCACCGGCAGGAAAGTTACCTTCCGCATGTGTTAAAACATCGGTATTTGTATAAGTTAAGTCCAGAGACAATGGCCAATTTAAGTCAAATAATTTCCCGGGTCCATCAGGGTTGTAGTAACGCTCGTCAACATTCAAAGTTGTCCAACCGACTTTTCTGTATTCTTTTACAAACGGAATTTCTTTTGCTAAAACTGCGGCACCCATAGTAGCATCAAAACCGGGGTCTAACTCTACATTATTTTCTTGAACTAAATACGGATAATGTTCTTTATCCGTAAACATAGAATCTGTAATGTGGTTTATCCAAGTTACAGGATATATTTTACCCGAATAACCTTGGTCAATATCTTTCTGACTTGTATTATTAGCCCAATAATCTCTAATTGTTTGTGACCAATAATATACATTGTTTTTTGCTTCCACTTTACGATCCGATTCTTCCATTCTATGATCTGCTAAAGTTTGAGGGTCAACTAAATTAAGTTTTAGAATACTGGCATGTCCATGTCTTGGAGTTCCTTTATCCCAATGTCCGTTAACATATTCCCACTCGGTTTCGCCTACAGTTTGATAGTCGTAAAATAAATTATCATTAAACTTTGCATTTGTTAAATAAGGAAGCCATAAAGCGGCAATACTCATATTATACATTGTGTTATGACTAAATTCTATGTAATCCACAAATTCCCATGAGAGGAAATTATTATCTCCGTTATTAAAAAACGTATTGTTAACAAACTTAATTGTATCGTTATATGCTGTTTTAACAGTATTGCTATAAGTACCGCCGCCGCCAACACTGGTAAGATGAATATTGTTGAAGAATATATTATTAGTAAAATAATATGAACATCTATCGGTATATCTTGGTTGAAGTACACTTCCGCTAAAACCTAAAGCTATACAATTATCCATTTCAAATCTGTGATAAGCTCCTTCCAAAAAAATTAACCATTGAGTTCTGGCAACAAAATTTTCATCAAAAGGAATTGCCGAAAATATAATATTTTGAAATTTTATATTTGTACTATCATCAATAAGATAAAACAATGGAGATATGAAGCTACCTTGAGCATCTTTACCTACAATAACCATAGGTGGGCGTGTAGGATTACTCGGGTCATCCGGTAACGCATCCAAAGTAAAATTAAAATCAATTCGCATTTGTTCATTAATATCATAAATTTTGCCTCTTTCCAATCTGTAAATTGCATTTGGATGTGCTCTTTCACCGGTTTCAGTTGTATCACCCATAACAAATTTGTTAATAACACCAAAATAATCACCGTTAATGTTATCCGGAATTAATACAACTTCCTGTGCCAAAAGTATATTTGGCAAAAACAGCAGAACAAATAATAAGCTAAAAATTATTGTACCTTTTCTTTTCATAATAATACCATCCTTGTTTTTGTTGAAATTATAGTTGTTAGTTTTTGCTATCCATTCTCCAAATTAGTCCTATATTTGCCGATTGCCCATAATAATTTTGTGTTCTCGGTTTTCCTGCATAAAAATGAGTTTTTTCTATAGAACCGGTTAAGTTTGCAAAATTTGCATAAAGTTGTAAACCAAACCAGGGTAGTTTTTGTTTAATTCGTAAGTCCCAAAGCATTAGTGCATCGGAATAGGAGCGGTATTCCTTCCAAAAATTTCCACTACTAAATACATCCGATTGGTAATTCATTGAAAGACGAGTACTAAAATCCTTATAATCATACCCAAGAGATATATTAATTATATCTTTTGGCTGACCTATTAATCTATCTTTGAAACTTTCGTCAACTACTGTTTCTATTGGGTTCCAAGGTGTTCCACTTCTTTCAATTCTAAATCTTGGATATGTTGTTTCGGAAAATATTTTTGTATAGTTAATGTTTAATACAAATCCTTTTAAAAATGAAGGTAAATACCAAAAGTTTGTTTGCCAATCAATTTCAATTCCTTTGGTAATTGATACCGATTCATTATTTTCTTGTGTTGAATATTTAAATCCGGCATACGTTGAATCCAAATTGTATTCATCCGGATTTAAAAGAATTCTATTACCTCTTGAAAATATTTTATCTTGAATATTTTTCCAAAATCCGCCAATTGTAAGAAGTCCTAAATAATTATCACTAAATGATAAATACATATCATAGCTTTCGGCTAATTCAGGCCTTAGATGAGGATTCCTCATTGAAATGTAGTTATCGGAAAAATACATATTTGGAAGAATATCTGTAAAATTAGGACGTGCTAATGTTTTTGTATAAGCAAGCCTTATTTGTAACCAATCTAACGGTTCATATTTCAAATGAATCATCGGAAGCCAAAAATCATTGTTTCTAACGGAAGTAGTATCTTTTCCTTTAAAACCTAATTCAACCAAACCTCTGGCACTACCATATACTCCATTATATGAAGTGGTTTTATGTTCATATCTAATTCCCGGAATAAATGTTAATTTTTTCGTAATGTTAAGCTCGGTCATTATATAACCTGCTCCCAATCTCTCTATTCCCGAATAATCACCGATTTTTGATGAAAAATAGTAATATCTATATCCATCAACATCTTTATTATCTTTATTTACATCTTCCAATACATTTATTATTCTGTGTAATTGCTCTATATTTGCAACAGGACCCAAATTGAATTCACCATTGATAAAATCGCCATGTGAAAAATCTTTATCAAAAAACAAAGGATAAGGAAAAAATGTTGTGCCTTGTGGCAAGTTATTAAATTCCGAAATCTTATCAATTAGAGCATTAGTAAAAATTGCGCTTGAATATCTGATATCGGAATAATACTTTTCCCTATCATAGCTGCGTTCGTTATAAAGAAATTTTCCTCCGAACTTAATTTTACCGGTTATTTGCTTTGAAATATTATAATCAGTTTCAAAATCCACTTTGCCCATTAACTGTCTTCCGCTATTTTCGCTTGAAGTTACATTAGCATTTTCCCAGCTAAATTTGTCAAATTGATTTTTTGCATAACCGGGAACTTCTTCGGGGGACACCTCCGGATCGTAAGGGTTCATATCACTACCGTAAGAAAATTTAAAACCAATTCCTTTTGGGGTTTTACCGCCGGTATAAGTATGAGATAATTTTGCCGAAATCTTAAAAATTGAAAGATATTGTTCATACCCAATTACATTACTTAACATTAAACGTTCATATTTGGAATCCTCAACATTAAAATTGTGATTGGCAGTACCAAAATATTCACTATATACTTGAGAATTTGAAAAAGAACTACTAAGAAAATTCTTAAAATATATTTTCCCATTGGGAAGTAAGTAATCTAGTGTTAAAGTAGCATCATAGCGTTTTCTATAACTAAAATTATTAACTAAATTTACAGAAGTTAAATTTAGCGGATTAACTATTGAATCTATTTGGCTTCTTTGAGTGTAGCCTGCTCCCATTCTATTACTACCCATATCTTTCCCATCGGTAATTATTTGAGCAAAAACACCTAACTTATCATCAAAGAAACGGTTACTTACATTTGCAACAAAATTATATTCCGAAAATTCATCTCTTAATCCTCTGTAACCTCCTTCAGCTATAACTTCGGCTTTAAAACCTTTAGGAGCAGTTCTCATTATTAAATTTACCGAACCACCTACTTGGTCTCCGTCCATATCGGCTGTTGGAGATTTAATAACCTCAATACCTTCAAGCGAATAAGAAGAAATGGAGCTCATAGATACAGTACGGTCGTTGCTACCAGTCGCAGATAGGGCAACACCATCTACCATAATTTTACTGTATTTGGGTTGAAGTCCTCTAATAATAACACCGTAACCTTCACCTCCGGAACGGGCAAGAGAGATACCGGGTAAACGTCCTACAGCCTCTGCAGCATTTGCATCGGGCAATTCTCTAATTTTATCTTTTGACACAACATTTTTAATTTCATTAGCACTTAGTTGATCGTTAATAGCAGCTAATTGTCCTTTTGCTTGTGCTGTTACCAGAACTTCCTCACCCTCAACCGCTACCCAATTCAATTTTACAGTTATTTCCGTAACTCTATTAGATATTACCTTAACTTTTTTAGTTTTGTTTTTATAACCTACATAAGAAACCTTTAGAGTATAATTGCCAGGTTTTACCGATGCAAGCACAAACTCGCCATCAATATTTGCAGCAGCACCAATTGATGTACCCTCTATTATAACATTTGCACCTATAAGTGCATCACCGTTATTTGCATCAACTACTTTCCCTTTAATTTTGCCATTTACTTGCCCAAAACTTAAATTATTAAGAATTAGAGTAATTATCATAATGCTAATAAATATTTTACATTTCGATTTCATCATGCTCTCCACTAAATCCAATGATTTCAATTATTAAAACTATTCCAACTTGAAAGCTGAACTCATTCCTAATACATTAAGAGGAATGCCTATCAAATACCAATAAATTCTTTATTTTATTTTTGTAAATCTAAGTAACCGACAAAAAAGTATTCCTTGATAACTATTTCATTTTTATTTTAGGAATATTTTATATTGCAACTCCACATAATTTCTTATCTTTATCGATAATAGATTCATGAATAAGAGATATTTTTTTCTACTCACATTCTGCATATTGATTATGTTTCTATTTTCCTCTTTAAATGAAACAATTGTTTTTATAGGTTTTACAAAAAGCATATACTTTTTGTAAAACCTATAAAAAGTATATAAAAGATAAAAAATTTTGAAACGAAGTACAAGCACTTTTTGTAAGTTTTACAAAAAATACTTCATCATGGTTTTGGTTGACTTATTTTCGTTATTTTAGTCAACCTATTTCAGGACTAGACAATCAGGTTAATAACTGGAAAATAAGAAAAAACAGAAAACATAAATCTACGGCCTACTCAACTATTTCAATGATGTCGTCTTCATCACCATCCCAACCGAGTGGTTTTTCTATATCATATTCTTTTAACGATTTTCCAATTACAAATGATTTTGAAGAAATTGGATTTGCTAGTTGTGTATTTCCAATCTGCAGATTAGTAACATCTTCAACCATAATAGGCACACGAACATCGGGTTCTTTTGTTCCTAACATTAAATTGTTAACCGAAACTCCTTTTGCGTGACGAATAAAAAGCCCATAACTCGGTAAGTTTTCCCAAACGCTTGGTTGGGGATAACCCTTTTCATCTTCGGCAACATTTTTGTTAAAATCAGCTTTTGTTACGCCACCACTGGTAAAGAGTTGTATATTGCTTAACGAAATATTTTCTACAGGATTTCCAGGTATGCCAGTTATTGACGAACCCCAACTGCCTGCACCATGTGCAACAACATTATTGATAGATATGTTTTGAACTTTGCCAACTTTAGGTTCTGGAATACCTGCAGTATATTTTCTTGCTCTATTTCCAAGTCGGATATAAATTGGTGCCATAGTTCCGTGAATTGTTAAATTATTTACAGAAATTCCCCCCATAGTTCCGCCGTCAACAATCATCAACGATAAACCTGTAATTCCAATTCTGGGAGTTCCAAATATCGGTTCCTCTTTCGACTTTGAAGGTTTTACAACACAATTGGAAATTGAAATATTCTTGAACCCTCCGGAAGATTCAGTGCCTGCCTTAATTGCATTACAAAAACTACTTACAATACAATTTGTAATTACAATATCTTCGCAAGGTGCCGCACCTGTACTTTTTAATGTAATTCCATCATCATCAGAATCGATTATGCTGTTGGATAAAACAACTCGTCTGCATCCGTCAATATCAATGCCATCGTTATTACGATTACTGTGATTGTAAACTGTAATATTATTAATTTTCAAATCTTCGCAATTTAAATAGTGTTGATTCCAAACCCCTGAGTTCCTGAGATGAATTCCC
>JALSTL010000042.1 GCA_026983755.1 Melioribacteraceae bacterium
ATTCCTTTGAAAACTTAAAAAATTCTTCCCATTGTTCTTTATCGTAATCCAAAGCTTTTATAGAATTATAAAAATCCTTTTTTGTAACCGAATATTTTTGAAAAACTTGTTCGGTTTTAACTGATAAAGAATCTTGATTACCGTATTGTTCTTCAACAATTAGTTTATCAACATAAATTTTAGCTAATGTTTTATTATCAATATTATTGCGGGATGAACAAGCAGAAATAAAAACAAAGAAAAATATTATTATAAATTTAAAATATTTAATTTTATAGCAGTTCAAAAATTACTTTCTCTTACTTGCATCAAAAAGAATTTGTTTTTCTCGTTCGGTTAAATTTTGATAACCGCTTTTACTTATTTTATCCAGTATTTCATCAATAACTTTCTGGTCAACTTCCTCGTTTACGGAATTTGAATCCGAATCAATCTCATAAAATTCCGCATCTTCAACTTCACGTTTTCCAAAACCGAAACTACGCGATTTCTTTTTGAATGTAGGTTGACCAAAAGTATTGGAATTACCGCTTCTGAAAATTTCAAAAAGTTTATCAAAATTATATTGATGTTTTCTATCCAACATTATAAAAACAAAAGCGGTAATAGCTCCGCCAAGGTGAGCAAGATGAGCTATAACGCTTCCGTTGCTAACGGACATAAATTCAATTAGCATCATAAAAACAATAAGATATTTTGCTTTAACGGGAAAAAGAAAATAAATATAAATCAATCGATTCGGAAAAAACATTGCAAATGCAACCATTACACCAAAAACTGCGGCGGAAGCACCAATAACATATCCAGTAGAACTTCCCAAGGTTATTTGTAAAAGTCCACCGCCAATTCCCGAAAGTAAATAAAAAATTAAAAATTTTCTTGAACCCATTATATTTTCTATTTCCATTCCGAACATCCAAAGCATAAGCATATTAAAAAAGATATGCATAAAATTAGCATGAAGAAATTGGTATGTAATTAACTGCCACGGATAAAATGAAAAATAAGGGTGTGTAAAAGGAACAAGTGCGAAATATCTATCTATAACAGCACTTAAAGGAGCATCGGCATCGCCAATTAAAATATTACGGGCAATAACCGAGATAAAAAAAACAATTGAATTTATAATCAATAAGCTTTTAATTACCGGCGGGAAAAAACTAAACCCTCCAAAACCACGCGGTCTGTATTCGTTATAAGACATTAAACTCCTTACATTTTATTTTTCATATTTGGAATTTACCAAAATTATCGTAAAAAAACTTATTCTTCTTAAATTGTATAAACTTCAGCTATAAAAAAACGGAAGTTCTGAAACTGCAAAAATATTTTTATGAATTAAACTATACTTGATGGAAAATGTTCCTAATTTATTTATCGGTTAAAGCGGCAACACCGGGCAAAGTTTTCCCTTCCAAAAACTCCAAAGATGCACCGCCGCCGGTAGAAACATGAGAAACTTTATCTGCTAATCCGGCTTTCTTAATTGCTGCGGCAGAATCTCCACCACCGATAATTGTTATTGCACCGTTCTCGGTTGCTTCTACTAATGCTTCGGTAATTGCATTTGTTCCTTTTGCAAAATTTTCAAATTCAAAAACTCCCATTGGACCGTTCCACACAACTGTTTTACTTTTAACTATAACTTCTCTAAATAATTCAATAGACTTTGTTCCAATATCAAGTCCCATTTTATCATCAGGTATTTCACTTGTTGGTACAATTTCCGATGGTGAATCGTTACTAAACTCGGCAGCTATTCTTACGTCAACAGGTAATAAAAAATTGACACTGCTGCTTTTTACTTTTTTTAAAATTTCTCCGGCTAATTCAATTTTATCTTCTTCCAGTAATGATTTTCCAATTTCCATACCTTGTGCTTTATAAAAAGTATAAGCCATTCCGCCGCCAATAATCAAATTATCCACTTTGTTCATCAAATTTTGTATTACATCTATTTTACCGGAAATTTTTGCACCGCCCAAAATAGCCGTAAAAGGTTTTTGAGGATTTGCAATAGCTTTGCCAAGATAATCCAATTCTTTTTTCATTAAATACCCTGCGGCACATTGGTTAAAATATTTTGTAACTCCTTCTGTAGAAGCATGTGCCCGATGTGCGGTTCCGAAAGCATCATTTATATAAACATCACCAAGCTCCGCTAATTGTTTTGCAAACTCCGGGTCATTCTTTTTTTCCTCGGGATGAAATCTTAAGTTTTCCAAAAGTAGAACATCCCCTTCTTTCATTGAGGCAACTATTTCTTTTACTTCTTCTCCAATGCAATCATTAGCGAAAGTAACTTCTTTATTTAAAAGCTCACTTAATCTTTTTGCAACAGGCTTAAGACTAAATTTGGGATTAACTTCTCCTTTTGGTCTTCCCAAATGACTCATTAAAATGGCTGTCCCGCCTTCTTCCAAAACTTTTTTAATTGTAGGAAGTGCCGAGGTAATTCTTATATCATCCGTAATTTTAAGGTTTTCATTTAACGGAACGTTAAAATCCACTCTAACCAAAACCTTTTTACCTTTGAGATTCAAATCTTCAATAAATAATTTATCCATTTTCTTTTCTCCAATTAGATAAAATAATTCGTATTCATATAATAAAAAAAAGACGCAGAAATTAAAAATAACTGCGTCTATTTAGTTGATTTTATTAAGCGAAATTATTTTTTTGCAACTTTCTTCATTAAATCAACAACTCTGCAAGAATAACCGTATTCATTGTCGTACCAACCGACAACTTTAACCATGTTGCCAATAACTTTTGTAGAAAGCGAATCAAAAATATTGGAATGAGTATTACCTACAATATCAGCCGAAACGATAGGTTCGTCGCAATATTCCATAATTCCTTTCAATTTACCTTTAGCGGCTTTTTTGAATGCGGCGTTAACAGCTTCAACAGTGGTTGCTTTTTTTAGAATAACAGTTAAATCTGTAATTGAACCATCCGGTACAGGAACACGCATTGCCATACCGTCAAGCTTTCCGTTTAGTTCCGGTATAACTTTACCAACGGCTTTAGCAGCGCCGGTTGTAGTTGGAATAATTGAAACGGCTGCAGATCTTGCTCTTCTTAAATCGGAATGAGGTAAATCTAGAATTCTTTGGTCATTAGTATATGAATGAACAGTTGTCATTAAACCTTTTGTTACACCGAAAGTATCATTTAATACTTTTACCATTGGAGCCAAGCAGTTTGTAGTACAAGATGCATTTGAAATAATTTTGTGTTTAGCTTTTAGAGCTTTATCATTTACACCAAGTACAATTGTTGCATCAATTTCATCTTTAGCTGGTACGGTTAATATTACCTTTTTTGCTCCGGCATGAATATGTTTCATACATGCATCTTTGGTTCTAAAAACACCGGTCGATTCGATAACGACATCTGCACCCAAAGCTTTCCAGTTTAAATTTGAAGGATCTCTTTCCGAGGTTATTTTTATCTTATCTCCGTTAACAATTAAAGTATTACCTTTCACTTTAATAGTTCCGTTAAATTTACCATGAACAGAATCATATTTTAACAAGTGCCCTAAAGTTTTAGCATCTGTTAAGTCATTAATTCCAACAAAATCAAACCCGCCTAATTCCATTGCTCTTCTGAAAACAAGGCGACCGATTCTTCCGAAACCGTTTATTCCAACTTTGATTGCCATTTAGCTCTCCATTTTTTTGTATTTAAAATTATTTATTTCTACGAAATATAATACTTACGCAAAGTAAATTCAATTATATGAATCTTATTTTTAATTTTAATAATGTAAGTTATTTCCAATTTTTCTATTTACGGTAATTGGAATGAAAATTTAAATATTTTTATCAGGTTGTTAATTTAAATTTTAATTTCTAATTAAAAAAATTTACAAATTTTTTAAGGGAAATATTGACTAAATACATAAACAATATTATATTTCCAAATCAATTATATATTTACAAGCGGGAGTAGCTCAGTTGGTAGAGCATCACGTTGCCAACGTGATTGTCGCGAGTTCGAGTCTCGTCTCCCGCTCAAAAAAAATCCACTATTTTGTGGATTTTTTTATTAGTTCTTTGTTTATTTTATAGTTGGTCAAAAGTTTTTTAAGATTTTTACTTTGATTTTTTTTTATTTTTTACTAACTTTAAA
>JALSTL010000043.1 GCA_026983755.1 Melioribacteraceae bacterium
AAATAAATTCACGTTATTTGAAATAGCAAAATTATGATGTCTTAATGTTAAAACAAAATACTTTGGCACTCCGCCCCGGCGGATTTACTCTCTCCTGTCGCGGCGAAGTCTTTTTACGAAGCCGGACATTTACTCCGGTTTCACATCTATCACTATATCAATCAATTTCAACCATTCCGGCGTCAACAAAAGTTGTCAATTATATAATTAAATTTTTTATCGATGCTTCAAATTATACTTTTAACAAAAAAATCCTTCAAAGTGGTAAAACATTATTACGCTTACATAAATTTAAATTACAATTATATTAATTGAGGTGAATATGAAAACTCTAATAATTATTTTATTCCCAATTATGCTTTTAGCACAACAATATGGTAGTTGGAAAGAAATTGATTTGCTCACCCAAATAAAGGGAGAGCAATGAAATTAAAATTATATTCAACTAATTTTTAGAATTAAAATAGAAATACGGAGCTAAGATGAAAAACCCGGAATTAAAAAAATATTTTTATGGATATGTTTTTATTCTATTAAGCATTGTATTTCAAATATTATTAAGCAGTTGCAATGATAGTAATCCGGTTGGGGGCGGAGCAAGGATTAATCCACCACCTGCGCCGATATCATATTACAGTCCGGTATGGCATCCTAACGGAAAAATTATAGGGTTCAACCACACGCCGTTAAAAAGCATACACTATAACGCTGGAGCCGATTATCCTGATAAATATGAATTTGAACATGATTCCACAGGATTTTGGTTAATAAATACAGACGGGACAAATATGCATAGGATATTACCTTTTACTTTGTCCGATCCTGCTTGGTCACCGGACGGGCAATGGATAGTATTTGACTCAGGTGCTCAAATTTATAAAATGAGATTTACGGGAGAAGTATTCGACACAACTACGCTTGTACAATTAACAACCGAAGGAAGAAACTTTTTCCCTTCGTGGAGTCCCGATGGACAATGGATTGCTTTTGATTCTAACTTGGATACGCAAGAAGGTGGTTATAGGATTTGGAAAATGAAACCAAATAGTGAAAATAAAAAACTTGTTGTTGATGGTAGAATGTCGTGTTGGTCATTAGATTCTAAATGGATTATATATATTGGTTTTCATAGTGAGATATTTAAAGTTAATGTAGATAATCCTATAGAAAAATTGCAATTAACTCACCTTAATGATAATAATATCTTTGCATCGGATAATAGTTACCCCAAATATTCACCCGATGGGACAAAAGTAGCGTTTACATCTCAGTTTGTTGGGGAACAGCCTCAGATTTGGATAATGAATTCAGATGTTTCAGATCTTCATCAATTAACAAATAAGGGTGTAAATGTAGATGCCGGAGCATCATTCTCATTCAGTCCCGATGGAAAATTTATAGTTTATACACAATACCGGTTTGATAAATGGCCTCCACAAAACGGGACGTTGTGGATTATAAATATTAATACAGGTAGTAAAAAACAATTAACATTTAATCCGAAAGAAAGAAACAATTAAATATCAAATGAAGGAAATTTTCTATGGCATTATATAAAATATTTATAATAATTACCTTCTTTGCAGGAATAATTTCTCTTAATTCTTGTAAAAACGACACAATCATCCAACCCTGACCTATTGGTGACCAACCTGTTTATCCCCTAATTGATGCTTTCCCTGTATGGTCACCTGATGGGACAAAAATAATTTATAATCATTACGGTATAACGCGAATTGATGCCGGTGGTTCGTACCAAGTTAACCGGGACTCAGCTGGACTTTGGATGATAAATATCGATGGCAAGAATTCTCATTTGATACTTAAAGGAAATGATATTAATGCGGATTGGAGCTCTGATGGTAAATGGATTGTCTATGAAGTCGGCGCTCAAATCTATAAAGCCCCTGTAATAAATGATGTTGTTGACATATTAAAAATAAAGCAGCTTACTTTTGAAGGAAGAAACTTTTTTCCTGCTTGGAGTCCTGATGGGAAATGGATTGCTTATGATTCTAATAAAGATAGTCCAAATGGTATGAATTTTATATGGAAAATGAGAAGTGACGGAAGCGGAAAAATAAGACTTGCTTACGAACCAAAGAAAGGCGAAATAAGAGAACCCAATTGGTCGCCAGATGGTAATAGTATTGTTCATATAAGATATTCAGCAGATTTTAATACAGATGCCTCAGAAATTTGTATAATGGACCAAAATGGTAATAAATTAAAATGCTTAACATTTAATGATGTTATGGAAAATAATCCTAAATATTCAGCTGATGGAACAAAGATTGTATTTTGGTTAAGCGGTGTTTTATGGATAATGGATAGTGACGGAAATAATTTAAAAAAACTTATAAATAACGGTAACCAACCTTGTTGGTCGCCTGACGGGAAAAAGATTGCTTATATCAGTTGGACTGACAAAGGATATAGTCCTCAAAACAATGGAACATTATGGATAATGGATGCCGATGGAAACAATAAACGGCAGCTCACATACGGACCGAAACAAAATTAAATCTTGATGAAAGAGGTGATTAAATATGAATGAATGCTTGTTTTAATTAAAAACGATTTATAACATTCAAAAAATTTAATCATAGGAGATATAAGTATGAAACTGTCAAAAGTACATTTTCAGTTGGTTGTTTTTTGCACAATGATCATTTTAAATTTTTTACTCCTTGGCTCTGTTTATAGCCAAAGCAACTCACGCTCAGAAGTAGTTGCTATGTTTAAATCAGGTGTTGTTACCCTTTCTGCGGGTAAGACGTACGCCGTAATTAACGAGCTTAAAATATCAAGTCCACAAATTAAAACGGCATTGTCTCAAAACAATGTCCAATTTATATCTAAAGCATTTCCAAAATTTTCTCTTACAGATACTCTTGGCATTTCATGAACAGGAGAACGAGTACGACTTGCTGATTTATCTAATATACTCAAGTTGACCGTTGAATTTTATAAACCGTTAAAACGGTTATCAAATTAAGGTTTCCGGTGTCCTTAACCCACGACTTAAGTCGTGGGTTAATAAGCAAAACTAATAAACAATCGCACACAATACAAAAGTAACCTCAAGTGTTTTTCATGTTCTAGTAGGAGGCGATAATGCATCTCAAAGTAAAGTTTCTGTAAACACGGTGCAAGATTATGTATTACCTTCGGAGACGAAACTGTTTAGCAATTACCCGAATCCATTTAATCCCACTACAACAATAAAGTATCAGCTAAAGGAACCGGGATTTGTTACGTTAAAAGTATATGATATACTTGGTAAAGAAGTGGCATCTTTGGTAAATGAGAATGAAGGGGCGGGATATTATAAAGTAAATTTTGATGCAAACAATTTATCGAGCGGGTTTTATATTTACCGGTTAAGAGTAAATAATTATGTCGAGAGTAAGAAAATGCTGTTAACAAAATAATCTTTGGGTATAATTAAAAAACCGGAAGGGAGAAAGAAGGGCTTGTAATGAGCCCTTTTTTATATGAACAAAGTTAGTAAAAAGCATTCCAAATACTTAAATTTAAAAGCAGTTAAAAGGGACAATTCATAATAAGAAAAATTAAACAATCGAAACAACATTGGTTTTTCTTTGTGCAACTTCGTGGGTCTTTGTGAGACTTAGTGAAATGGTTTTAATGGTTTAAAAATAATCCGTGCAAATCTTCTTTTTCCGTGTTCATCTGCGTTCCATCTTTTCAGCCACCGCTGTTTCACAAAGTAACACAAAGCTGTTCACAGAGTTTCACAAAGTAAAAAAATGATTTTGTATTCCTTGAGGTTTCTCAAATAAATTTATATCTATTTCTTAAAATTTCTAATTTCTAACTCCTAGCTCCTAACTCCTAACTCTTTTTTTACCGCAAGGTTCGCAACGAAGCACAAAGTCCGCTATTAACATTCTGATTTCCGACTTCTGTATTCTGACTCCTAACTTCTAACTTCTAACTTCTAACTCCTAATTTCTAATTTCTAACTTCTTCAACGTAAATCAT
>JALSTL010000044.1 GCA_026983755.1 Melioribacteraceae bacterium
GGGGATTCTCCAACGTTGTAAACGTAAAAGGAAAGATTTACGTTTTCCCCTTGTTCAACGGAATCTTTATCAATTGACACTACTTGGTAGTTAATGCCAAGCTCGGGAACTCCCGTATAATTCACGCCCAAAGAATTTAGAGCTGGAGAAATTTTATCAGAAGAAGCATTAAATTCAGCTAAAACTTTAATATATTTATAATTTAAATTGTTAAGAAAAGACAAATCCCCTTCCCCGTTTGAAATATTGACGTAACCCAGTGTATCGGCTTCCGAATTACTCTTAATACCGATAACTCTGTAATTTATTTTACTATCCGAAGGCAATGAATCCGTTACAAAAAGTTTTTGCCACTTAAAAGCCGGCCCGATTTGGGTGGTGATTAATTTACCGCTGGAATTGGGAATTACGTAAGTAGTATCAATGAAAACTTGACCATCGTAAGGCCCTTTAATTTCTTCAATAACATTTTCCGGTGGTGCATTTTTATAACCGATTAAAGCCCATGATCCACGAAACTGAAGCGAATCTATTTTTGTGCTTCCGAGAGTTTTTATCGCATTTCTCAAATCATTCGACATATTATTCCTTGCATCATCCATAACACCCATAGCCACAATTTTACCTGAAGGTATACTATCTATAAACTCGGCCAGTGCTTTAACATTGTCCGGTTGCTGGAATAATAAGATACTAAATGCCGTATCAACATTCATCGTGACGGAATCAAATACAGCTACACCCATTCCGGCTAAAAAAGTGTTACTTAATAAATTCTCTCCATTAACGGAAATTAAACATGTTGCACCACTCAATGCACCGGCGGAAAGAACAGAAACATTGATACTGTCATTAACTATACCTACCTTATTTTCATGTAATCCTAATGCATTAAGATTTTGATTTAAAAATGCAATGCTATCCATAACCAAATATTTACTAATGGGATTATTAAAAAATGACTTAACATTACCAAATTTTGAATCATTATAATTTAGCTTTAACTTATACCAATACCGTTTATTACTAAACAAATTAGTTAAGTTAAATTTGGTATATAAATTGCCAAACTCTATATTTTTAACTTGTGGCGCATCAAATTTTTCATTATCCGAAATATAAATTTGGATACCTGTGGCATTTTCATTTTCCAAAACGGGATTTAAAATTTTCAATTCAGAAATAAAACCGTTCTCGTAATTATATGTAGTTAAATCTCTTAGAGAAGTTGAAAAAACGTTTATTTCAAAAGCAATATTGTTGTCATCTTCATAAATTTCATCGATTAAATTATTATTATCGACAAATATGTTCAGTGTATGTAAACCCGGTTTATCCTTTGGATATATTGTAATATCCAGAGTATCGGCATATTTTGGCATTGGAATTTCAATAAAATTTTCTTTAAGAAGTTTCCCATAATATTTTTCAGTGACTTTTACCCGTACACTATCACTTGTAACAAGCCCAAAATTATTAACAATTATTTTTAATGAAACGGAATCTGCATTTTCATTTAAATTTGAAATATCAGAAATAAGGGAACTACCATTAATTGATAAATTCGGTTTTGGAGGTATTTTCAGTTCATATGCTGGTTCACCAAGCAAAGTATTTGAATAAGCAAAAATCTTATTCACAGGAGTAGAACCATACAAATTAAACATGGATACTTTTGCGGCAAGGTGAGCATCACCGAGTTTATATAACGAATCGGCAATTATTTTTTCATAGAACAGTTTTGAACCGTTTATTGCGGTAGAAAAAAAACCAAGTGAAGAGTTCCCAACATAGCCTATTGCCGTTCCCTCCTCTTCCAAAAGAAATCTTTCTCCGAACGAAATAATATCTGGTTCAGCAAATTTATTGGTTGAACAACCGAAATCGGTAATAAGAGGATATCTATCAATTGAATTTTTAAGCTGTAAAATTGAATTAATTCCGTTATCCCATGTTGCCGTTCCACTGTGACCCAAATAGGCAATGAATACGCCGCTTTTTTCAATTGCTTCATTCACTTTATCAGGTGTATAGGGACCAAAATCACTGACCGGATCACTTGTCTTATAAAAATGCGTATATTTTCCGGAATATGGCGGGGGTTTTATAAAATTATTAATTATTTCCTCATTAGCTCCTCTCAATAAATTTAATTCACTTTGACTGTTTGCATCACCTCCTGAAAAAAATAAGGATCGTTTATTCCAGGAATCATACCCATGTTCATTTTCTTTCTTAAGTTTAGATAAAAATCTGTATAATTCTTCACCGGTACGTATTGGAATTCTACCAATTTTTAGTTGTGGAATCGGTGGTGCATCCTCATCCCAAACAGCATACCAATAATCTCCAACTGGGAAACCATAAGATGGGACAAAATTTTCACTCAGTTTCACCCCAACAGATTTATAAATTTTCTCTTTATAGTCGTAAGAAGCATCACCAATCAGAGTTACTATCGCCACCTTCGGTGCTTTCCAATTAGTGTATGCTTTATAGAGAAATAGTTTAATAGCTTCGGGGTATGGATACCCGTAACTGAATTCATCGTAAATATCGAAGACATCAGCCTTAAAAGTAGTGAGAGAATAAGTTTTTGATATGTATCCCAAATAATCGTTAACTTCTTTGCTAAATTTTTTATGAGTAATTGCTATATAATCCGCTTGATTTTGTGAAGAACGATAATTCTTAAAACGTTTTGCATGAAAGTATTTTACCGATTTTACTTTTACCTCGGAAGTAATTAGAAACTTATCACCCGGTTTTACAGTATCGGTAAAGTACAATGCATCGCCATCCAAAACATAATTAACAATTTTTTTTACAATTGGAGATATCTTGTAAATCAAATAATTTGAGTTTATTGCATTGTTTATCTTAATAATTTTTTCCCCTTGAACATCGTCATAAATTTCAAATTTTAACGAATCGTTTTCAAAATTTAATAATTTAGGGTAATTTATTTCATACCAATCATATGCTGCATAATTCCCATCTTCAGCAAAACACTGTGCATTTAATGTATTATTACCTGGGTTAAGAATTGACGAATTAAATTCACCGTTCAACAATACTTGTGTATAAACCCCTACATTTTGTGAATCTATTTGAACATCATTTATACTTAGTTTAAATCTCATTTGACTTGTTAAACCGGCTGTAGTTGCTTTAAAGAACGCTTTTGCATTTTTGCCGGGGACAATATTATCCGCTTGAAAAATGAATTTTCTATTCGGACTCCAATAACCAATCCAATTCCAATACCAAGTCTTATTTCTATGCCAATTTGGCATTTGGTTTTCAGTTTCGTTTCCATTCATATTCTGTATCCAGCTATCTTGCTCGAAATGTGCAATTTCTTTAAAGTAATTCAAAGTATCAGTAAGAAATGAATTGTATTCATTTTGCTTAAAAAGTCTTTTTCCAGGTGCCCCGGACCATGTCAAAAAATAGTATGCCGTATCGGTATAACGGTTTTCATATTCATTATAATTTTCTCCAGCAGAATTTACCTGCTTGTAATTTCCTTGTGGATAGTTTTTATGCCCCCAAAATTCAATATAATCACTCTCATCAAAACTGCCATCATTTCCATCATTTACTACAATATGCAATTCTTTTCCACTTTCAAAAAGTTTTAGGGAACCGGGATTAATGTCATTCAAATTATAACCAGCCTTTATTATATCTGTTCCATAAAAACGATAAATTCCATCTTCCACTATTGAGATTTTAATATAATCGGCGTCAAAATCAATCCATTGCGCTGTTGTATCCGGAATTAAATCTGTTGGCATCTCCGAACGGAATTGGGTAGACAATTTATAATTAGCGAAAAGATCTTTGAATATTATATTGAAATTTTCATTTTCTACAACATAATTAAAATTTGTTTTGATTTCATTATTTTTAAACTTAAATTTAAGTTTAATCTCATTAATTTCCGAAATTTCATTTTTATCAGGATAATATTTCTGCGCATTAATTTTTATTGATAC
>JALSTL010000045.1 GCA_026983755.1 Melioribacteraceae bacterium
AAAAGTTTACGATATACTTGGAAGAAAAGTTGCTACACTAGTAAATAAAAAACAAAAATCCGGTAATTATAAAATTACTTTCGACGCAAAAAATTTAGCAAGCGGTGTTTATTTTTATCGGCTTAAAACAGAAAATTTTCTTAAAACAAAAAAAATGATTCTTTTAAAATGATTAAACTGAAAATTACAATATTGTTACTTTGTTTGTTTTTGCCCGAATTATTTCTGGCTCAAAGTAACTTTGAGACAATAACGAAAGTACTTGGAACCAACTATGAACAGGAAAGAAAACTTATAATAACAGTAAAAAAAAACGGAAATGAACTTTATAAGATTTCAAAAAAACTGCCCTCCTATTTTTCAAAACCCGAACCGATTGTATTTAAAAACGGATATTCCGTTTTAATACATTCTTTGGAGGGTAAAGCCGAATTTTTCAATAACAAAGGAATACATATAACCACAATTAATTTTTTATTTAATAAACTTTACAACGAGCATAAACTTCTTTACGATTGCAAAAGTAATTCCATTGCAATGTTAATTTCGGAGAACAATAAAAATAAAATTTTGCTCTTTGATTCTTCGGGCAATAAAAAAGATTCCTTACAAGCCGAAGATGGAATTGCGGCGGGAATTGTTTTATCGGATGATTCTAAAACTTTGGCTGTTTCAACTTTTAATTGGAGAGGTAATAAAATTATTTCCGAATCCGTTTTTACAGATTTGATAAAGCGCTCCGCTTTAACATTTCCGCTCCTCTTTAATAAGGGAATGTTTGATGAAAGCAATAAGTTGTTTACGGGTTTTACCAATAAAAATATTTTTAATGTAAATCTATCGTTAAAAAAAATTTTTTTTACTAAAAAGGAGGAAAAGAATAAAATTATTTCGGATGTATTTTATAATAAAAACATTTTCTTTATAGAAACCGATTTACCGCTTTTGTCAAACGGAAAATGGAAATATAATTCGGCAAATATTATTAAAATTGATACTAAAGGAATACCGGAAACGGTTCAAAAAATTTCAACTCCGTTTTATAAAATAATTTTTGAAAAGGATAAAAATAAATTATTGCGAAAAACCGCCGGTTCAGGATACTTACTTAAAATAATAAAATAAAATCGAACAAAGATACTATCTTGTAATTTTATAATTTAAACTCCACAATATAATTTTGCAAAACAACAGCAAAATAATAATTTCTATTTTTTCTTAATTTCCAAACCTTTTCTATTATATTTAATTTCGGAAACGAGGGAATCGTTTTTAAAAACCGCCTTTCTCTTTAATAAATTATTTTGATAATAAGAAAAAAAATTACCGAATTTTTTCCCGTTTTTATAAAAACCGTTTTCCAAAATTTTTCCATTTTCAAAATATGCCGTTGCGGGTCCGTCTTTTAATCCGTTTCTAAAATTTGTTTCGTACAAAACGTTTCCGCTTTTATAAAATTTTATTTCCTTACCTACTTTCTTACCTTTTTTATAATATGATTTTTTTTGTAATTCACCCGTCGGATAATATTCCAAACATTTACCGTTCAAGGTATCGTTGGAATATGTAATTATTTTTTTTTGAAAACCAAGGGAATCGTACACAATTGTAATTCCGTCTTTTATTCCGTTTTTATAATTAACTTTTTTATTTAAAATTCCTCCGTCATAATAATAGTAGGAAGTATCGTTTAGTTTTCCGTTTTGATAATTAAGTACCGATTTCAAATATCCGGTATCGTAATAATATTTGTTTACGCCGTCAATTATACCTTTGTTAAATTTCACTTCCGATTTTAGCACACCATTGGGATAATAATCGTTAAAATTTTCTTCGGTTTTTTCATAATTGCCTACTATATCAAAACGAACACGTTTAATAATTTGTCCCATTCTATAAGTATCGATAACTTTAACGGTATGGTCGGGATAATAAAAATAAGATGTACCATCCAACCGATTGTTTTTGTATTTAGCTTCCAATTCCACTCCACCATATTTATTATAAACTTTGCTTACACCTTCCAATTTACCGTTAATATAATTTCTTTCAACTTCAAGCTTTCCGTTTTTATAAAATATTTTTGAAACTCCGTTTAACTTTCCGTTGTGATATTGCATAATTCCTTGGATGGTTCCGTCTTTATAATAATCGATAGTAAACCCTTCGCGAATTCCATTTACAAAATTCGGTTCCGACCATAATTCTCCGGATTTATAGAACCATTTGGATTTACCTTCTAACTTACCGTTCTTATAATTCCAAATCATCATTAACGAACCGTCTTCAAAATACCAATTGGAAATGCCTTCTTCTTTTCCGTTAACATAATTCCATTCTTTCCACAAACCTCCGCTGTAATAGTATTCTTTATACTTACCGTTTTTTTTACCGTTTACATATTCACCAACAGATTCCAATCTTCCGTTATCATAATATGTTTTTCTAACTTCAACTTTTTGAGCAAATAATAAATTACTACAGATAAAAATTATTATAAAAATTATTTTTTTTGACATTTATTTAAATTTAAATATTTTAAAGTGTGATTTTTGAGAAATATTGTAAATACAATTTATGAATCCGTAAATTTATTGCGGATAAAATTTTCGGATTTAAAACCTATATAAATTGAATCGACAAAATTATTATTTACAAAAACAATTGAAGGTGTTCCCATTATATTAAAAGCTTTTGCGGTTTTTATATCTTTAGATATATCAATCGAAATAATATTAGGATATATATTTTTTAATTTTTCCACAACAGGTGTTTGTGTTTTACAAACGGAACAAATAGGTGAAAAGAAATATAACATTCCCTTTTTATTTTTTATTTTTTTTGATATTGCATCATTCAATTTATCAAATGGTATGGGTTTACCTGCTGCATTTTTAGATTTTATTATTAAGTAAATTTGTTTTAAAATAAAAGCGGAAATCAGAATTAAAAATATTGTAAGAAAAATCAAATTAAATTCCTTTAAAATAAAAGTTTTTTGTTAATTTTGAATAATAATATAGGTAATTTTTGTTTTTAGAAACAGTCTAAAAAGAGGCTCCAATGTTTTCTATTACACATAAAGTAAATTTTCAACAAACAGACCGTGGCGGTATTTTATTTTATGCTGAACTATTTAAAATTGCTCATATAACCTACGAGTTATTATTCGATAGTTTTAATCTGGAAGAAAATTATTTTGAAAGCACCAACTATGCAATTCCAATTATACATACCGAAGCCGATTTTTTTACACCTATAAAATTCGGCGATAATTTGGAATGCTCCGTATATATTGAAAATATTAAAACAACATCATTCGAGTTGTTTTACATTTTTAAAGTTAATGACGAACTGGTTGCTAAAATGCAAACCATTCACGTAGTGGTTAAACAAAGTAATTTTGAAAAAACCGAAATACCGGAAGAGTTATTGAAAAAACTAAAAAAGAATTTAGGTAAGTAATTTTTTTAACTCCTTTTTTTTTACTTTACCCATTTCGTTTTTGGGAATTGTTTTAATAATATAAATTTCTTTAGGAATTTTATAACGGGCAAATTTTTGCATTAATTTGTTTTCCATTTCCTTTTTAGTCAATACCGTACCTTTTTTTAAGGAAATAAATAAAACAAAACTTTCCGCCCAAGTTTTATCTTTTATTTTTAATGTGGCACAATCACTAATATTACTAAGGTTTTTTACGTATTCTTCTATTTCATTTAAATTTATATTTTCACCGCCGGAAATTATAATATCATCTTTTCTGCCTTCCACATATAAATATCCTTCTTTATCCAACCAACCGTAATCACCGGTAAAAAATTTATTATTTACTATTTTTGAATGTAGATTTTCAGAAAAGTTAAAATATCCTTCGGCAACGGAACCGGAGCAAACAACAATTTCTCCGCTTTTTGTTTTTTTTGATTTGTTTTCTTTTTTAATTTCTATCTTAACATTTTGCAACGGTTTACCAACGGAAA
>JALSTL010000046.1 GCA_026983755.1 Melioribacteraceae bacterium
ATAATAAACATTTTTTTACTTTTAATGCCGGATTTCACATTAAACCCAAATTATGCATTAGAATAATTGCTTTTATTACAATAGCTAAGAGATATTCTGCTTTTCTATTGCATAATTCGGGTTAAAAGAAAAATCATCAAAATTTCTCATAAAATAACAGTTGTTAGAAATATGTATTTTAGATATTCGATTGGAAGAATGTGTATTTTTACACACTAAAATATTTTCGGCTTGTAATTTTACAAAATGTGATTATTATAAATATGATTATTAAGAAAAAAGCTCAACTCTATGCTTTTGCAACATTTCTTTTTTAGAAGCAACTTCCGACGAAATGTTAGTACTATAAACTAAAAAGGAAATCAAAAGCACAAATAGAAAAACAATTGATGTTGTTTTTGCTTTGCTATTTTTATAACTATAATAAAACTGAATTGCGGTTAATAACATTAAAAGAAGAACCAAAGCGGAAATACCGAAATATAAAAAGGACAAACTATTAACGGGAGTTGACAAAACAATTAATACAAATAACAAAGGATGTAAAAAAGAAAAAATCAATCCGCTGTATGTTGAAAAATATCTGGCATAGGATTTATAGATACCTTCATTTGTTCTATTCAATACGGCAATAATAACACCCGAAGTTAAACCGAACGATAAACTGACAAACAAGAAAAAATATAATATTGCACTTGGCGAAAACAATATTGCGAAAAATCCTTCCTTGTTACCTAATATGGATGCTTGTAAATAAGCAACAAGTATAAAGGAAGAAACCGATATTAATCCTATACCTAACCAAGCCAACGTAGGTAAAAACGTATTTGTAATTTCATTAACGTTTTCAGTTTTGTATAAATTCTTATAAATAAGAATTGAGCACAAACCAAGCAAAAATAAAATAAAGGCAATTAACATGGCACTTGGTGCAGAGGGAATTTTTTCTGCATATAATTGAGTAAAGAAAAATACCGAACCAAGCATTGGTAAAAATCCTAATAAAAATCTAAACCACATTTTTGTAACCAACCCGGAAACAAACTTAGAGAAAGCGAAAATGGTATTATCATTATTAGTTTTTGCTTTGGAGAAATGAACTAATGAAAAAATTGTGGATCCTAGCAACAATGCTAAAAATACAAATGCAAAAGTCAATGAAATAAATAATCCGAACTTTAACACTAATAAATCGGAAGTTGAGTTAATGGAATATAAATTTTTTAAAATATTCAATTTTATATTTTCCTAAATTTTTATAAATAATAATCTATCCAACTATTTTTGTTAAAAGATTAAAAATCTTTTTCAACTTTTCAACAGATAAAGATGTAACGCTGGTTTTAAATCCGCTTTCCATAGGTGAATTAATAACTCTGTTTATAAATTTATTTACATCTTTTTCGGTAGAAAAATCTCTGGTAAATATCATTAACATTTTTGTTTTATCGGCAACGTAATTATTTAACAAATCCGTAACTTCTTGGTTTTGAGTGGAATTTAATTTTGTTAAATAATTATTGATTTTATCTTTTGGAATGGAATTTTCTTCCAATATTTTTTTAGTGGCCATTTCAATTGTAATGTTACTCGGCGTATATTCACCTTTAGACAAGTTATATTTTTTATCCAACTCGGTTATTTCTTTTTGAGTAACGGGTGGATACTTTGCCATAGTTCTTACATATTGAATAATTGCAATTCTATCTGCAGCGGGAATATAATCATAAGCAGACATACCGGTACCTTTCACACCATCTTGCAGTGTTTTATAAATTTCCGAAAAATGGTTTCCGTTAGTCCAACCTTGTAATTTATGAAAATTTCTCGGAGGTGGTTTTAATGCAGCAGCAGCAGCGCCGTCACCTTTTCCTGTTGGTCCGTGACATGCCGTACAATTTTTTGCAAATAATTCTTTTCCCTTTTTAATAATTTCGCCGGAAGCATTTGAAATTGTGGATAAATCAACAGCAGCTTTCAGACTGCCTTTTTTAATTTTTACATCCGGCAAAGTTCTGTTATACAGAGAATCTGTAAGAACAGGTGGAACTTGATTAAATGTTAAATAATCCAAATGTTTAACAAAATAAATTCCGACAATTAAAAAAAGGATAAAGAAATATGGAAAGATTAAACCGAATAGTCTAACGGGCGATTTAATCAATTCTTTAAATTCTAATTCTGCTTCAATTTTTTTATTCTTCATAAAATATTTCCGGATTATAATCTAAAATCAATTCCTCTTTGAAGTTTCGGATCACCAACGGGGATTAAATTATTATTTTTAGCTTTAAGAACAAAAACCAAAAGTGCCAAACCAAAACCTAAAATCATAAATCCAAATTCTATCCAACCGAAAACCGCACCTTTGGGGCTATAAACAGGAAGTACTATCCAATAAAGATCTATATAATGAGCAATTAAAATCCAAATTGCCATAAATTTAAGTTTGGGAGCATTTGTTTTTGAACCTTGCGAAACCAATGCAAAAAACGGTATCACAAAATGGACGAAAATAATTATTAGAGAAACGGCTACCCAACTGCCTTCCCATCTATGTATAAACCAAATTGTTTCTTCTGGAAGATTTGCATACCAGATGAGCATATATTGACTAAAAGCAATGTAAGCCCAAAAATTCACAAAACCAAACATAAAAACACCAAAACTGTAATAATGATCGGGTACAAGACCTTTTACCAAATTCCCTTTTTCATTTAGATAAACCAATAGAACTGTAATAAAAGCAATACCACCTAAAAATATCCCTGCAAAATAATAAACACCGAACATTGTGGAAAACCAATGTGCTTCCAAACTCATCATCCAATCAATAGCTGAAAAAGTTAACGTAACGGCAAAAACCGGAATAAATATTGCAGAAAGCTTGGTATTAACTTTTGTTAATTTTACATCTCCGGTTGAATCTTGTTTTTTTGAATTATTTGTAATAAAATAATAAAAAAGAATCCATATCGAAAAAAATGCAACAACTCTAATGGTAAAGAATTTAAGGTTCAGATAAGCTTCCTTACCTTTTAATACCGGGTCGTTTACAACTGCCTCATGATGCATCCAATGGTACAACTCATGTAAATTAAAAAATATCGGAATAGAAACAATAGGAACTATCAATAAAATTGCAGCTAAAAATTCGGCAATTCTTCTAAATGGTGTGCTCCAAACCGCACCGCCCAAATATTCAATAGCAACCAAAAACAAAGAGCCTAATCCGATGCTAATTAAAAACATCAGCAGAACTACATTATTGTAAGCACTTCTTGTGTGGTCTGTTAAATAAGCTAAAACGACCAAAATAAGTCCTATTGCAGTAAGACCGTAAGCAAGTTTTGTAAGTAACGGCGGTAAATCTTTTTTAACATAATCCGCCTTATTAAAAGTTGAACTCATAATAAATCAGACTCCTTAGCATTAAAAGATCTTTGAAGAACACGAATATAGTTGATAACAGCCCATCTTTCTTTTTCGGATAATTGACGAGAGTAAGAAGGCATTACATTCTGACCTTCCATTATTACATGATAAATTCTTCCATCACTCCAGTTTCTTACTTTGTTAGAATGTAAAGTAGGAGGTTCGGGAAAGTTTCCTCTTAATCTACTTTTACCATCAGCTAAATAACCGTGACAAGGACTGCAGTAGATATTAAATTTTGTTTTACCAAGTTTTAAGTTTTCCTCGGTAGGTAATAAAGGATTAACAAGAAACTCGGCCGCTTTTTCAGGTTGATTTTTAAAGTTATATGGTAAATTTCCTCTTGCCACCGTACCTTTTACTGGGGGTAACATATCGGAATTATTTTTAAATAATTTTGATGTATGTTGCGGAATAAATTTATTTTGTTCGGACATCCAAGAAAACGGCGGTATATATAAAAGTTTATTCATAGTACCGTAAACTAACAATGATGTTAAAATTCCGGCAAATGCTAAAAACCCTAAAAATTTCTTATCAAACATTTTAGGTTTGAAATTAATTTTTTCTTCTTCATAGTATATAGGAATAATTTTTTCTGCACCCAGTTGATGAAACAAAGCGTCTATTTCGTTTTGATTAAAATTAGGGTCTTCGGCTTCAATAAAAATACCGTATTTATCTGAAGAAACATTTTTCATATATTCCGTATCATGAATAGGATGACTATTATTTGGTAATTTTAAAAATAAAGTTAAAAGAGCCGTAACGGTAGCAATAGCGGCAAATAAAACCGAAAGTTCAAACATTATTGGTCCGAAAGCAGGTAATCCGAAATATGGTTTGCCGCCAATTACAACAGGGTAATCTATTGCCATCATCCAACCCATCATTGTTACAGCCGTTAAAGTACCGCTTAAACCGAAAACCAGAGTAACCCAACCGATTTTCGATTTTGTTAGTTTCATAGCATGATCCATACCATGTAATGGATAAGGTGTATTTACATCATACTTTTTATAACCTTTTTCGGCAATTGTTTTTGCTGCGTGAATGATTTTATCCGGTGTATTAAACAATGCCGAATATGCATAAAGAATTTTTTCGTTCATACTTAGTGTTCTCCGTGAGACGGTTGAGAACCATCAACTACGCCTTTAACTTCAGAAATTGATATTACTGGTAACGATTTAGTGAATAATAAAACCAATGTAAAAAACAATCCGAAACTTCCCATTAGTAAAGCACCGTCAACAATTGTAGGTTTGAAATATGCCCAACTTGATGGTAAATAATCTCTGGATAACGATGTAACGGTTATAACAAATCTTTCGAACCACATACCTACATTTACAAAAACTGCAATAATAAACATTATGGGTATTGTTCTTCTAATTTTTTTGAACCAGAACAATTGCGGGAAAAAAACATTGCAAGAAAACATAATCCAATAAGCCCAAGCATAATCGCCAAAGGCTCTATTAACAAAAGTAAATAATTCCGTTGGAACGCCGCTATACCATGCAATAAAAAATTCCATTGTATAAGCATAACCCACCATTGAACCTGTTAATAAAATAATTTTGTTCATTTTCTCAAGTGTATCCAGCGTAATTATATGTTCGTAATTAAAAATCTTTCTTACAAATATTAATACGTTTTGTACCATTGCAAAACCCGAAAAAACCGCACCGGCAACAAAATAAGGAGGAAATATTGTTGAATGCCAACCGGGTAACTGAGCAACAGCAAAGTCGAAACTAACAACCGTATGAACGGAAAGTACTAACGGAGTTGCTAAACCGGCCAGTATTAAATAAACCATTTCATAATGTCGCCAGTGCCTGTTTGAATGTCTCCATCCCAAACTTGCCACGGAATAAATACTTTTTTTAATTTTACTTTTTGCTCTGTCACGTAAAGTTGCAAAATCCGGTATTAGACCTACATACCAAAACATAAATGAGACCGTAAAGTAAGTTGACACTGCAAAAACATCCCAGAGCAACGGTGAGAAGAAATTAACCCACAAAGAATGTTGGCTGGGATAAGGTAATAAATAAACAATAGCCACCCAAGGTCGCCCGGTATGTATAATTGGAAATATCATTGCGGTTATTACGGCAAATATCGTCATACCTTCGGCAAACCTTGCAATACCTGTTCTCCATTTTTGCCTGAATAAAAATAGAATTGCTGAAATAAGTGTTCCGGCATGTCCAATACCAATCCAAAATACGAAGTTGACAATAGGCCAAGCCCAACCTACTGGATTATTATTTCCCCAAAGTCCAATACCATAATAAAAAGAATACATTAAAGCTACAGCACCAATGGTTAACATTGTTAAAGTTACACCAAGTGCTATGTAATACTTTTTATCCGGTTTGGCATCTAAAGGTTTTGATATTATTTCATCTAACGATCTTAGAGAAGGTTTTCCTTCAACTACAGAAAGTTCTTGAGCATATTCGTTATTACTCACTATACATCCTCCGAATGAGTATTTCTAATTTTTGCTAAATATGTAACATTTGGAATAATACCTAAGTCTTCCATAACGTAATAACTTAAATTATGTTCACGATGTTTGCTAACAACAGCTTCGGGATTATTTGAATTACCGAATTCAATTGCATTTGCCGGACATGCGGTTTGGCAACTTGTAGTAACACCGCTACCGTCAAATTTTTCTCCTTTTCTAATTGCATCTTCTCGTGCTTCCATAATATGCTGAATACAAAATGTACATTTTTCTATTACACCTCTTGAACGTACCGTTACTTCGGGATTATTCACCAAATAAGTTAAATCATTTTGGTAATATTCATCTTTAAAATGATCTCTGAAATCAAAGAAATTAAAACGTCTAACTTTATATGGACAGTTGTTTGCACAATATCGGGTTCCTACACATCTGTTGTAAACCATTTGGTTTAATCCGTCGGGACTGTGATTTGTAGCGTTAACAGGGCAAACATTTTCGCATGGAGCGTTATCACAATGATTACACAACATAGGTTGAGTGCTCACAATGGGTTCTTCAGGTGTTCCGCTATAGTATCTATCGATTCTTAACCATTGCATTTCTCTGCCAACTTCCACTTGATCTTTACCCACTACAGGTATGTTATTTTCCACATTACAAGAAGTTATACATTCCGAACATCCAAGGCATTTATTCAAATCGATTGACATTGCCCATTTAACATCTTTGTATTCATAGTTATTTGTAATACTATAAACTTCGTGTTTTTCCTTTTTCAAAAAATCGGGATCTTTTTCATATTCTTCCAAAGTTCCTTCTTGAATAATTCCTCTTTGCAAATGAATATCTTTAACAAATTTTTCATTTAGTGAATGATGTTCTTGAGTGGATACCAATTTATATGTAGTTCCGGTTTTCTTTACACTTGCATTTTCATAAACAAATTGATTTTTTTTGTTACCGTCCAAAAGAACATTTGCATCTACTCCAACATCTTCTGCTATCGTTCCGGAATTTTTTCTACCGTAACCAAGTTCAATAACAATGGTATCTTCCGCCATTCCGGGTTGCAAAAGTGCGGCAATGGAAAGTTTTTTATCCCCGGTTGATATTTCTATTACATCATTATCTTTTATATTTAATCGTTCGGCTGTTTTGGGTGCAATAGCCGCATAGTTATCCCATGTAACTTTCGAAACAGGATGTGGTAATTCTTGCAACCAACCGTTGTTTGCATATTGACCGTGTCCGATGAAATAATTATCGTGTAATAAAACTGTAAATCCGTTTGTATTTTTTTTAGTTAATACAAAATCCACTTTATTTATTGAAGGATGAATAGCATTTTTATATCCGTATTTTGTTAAACCATCGTGCAAAGATGAAAACCAAAACGTGTTGAAATCAGCTGCGTAGCTTCCTTTCGAATATACATTTTCTTTGATATTATTTCGTAAATATTCATGATATGAATCTTTATTAACTTTACCATTGTTTAACCAACTTAAAAGTATTGTTTCTTTTTGCCTTGTATTAAATAATTCCGATATTACGGGTTGTTGTAAATTTAAGATACCGTTGCGAACCAAATGATCGCCCCAAGATTCCAAATTATCGTTTAGCGGGAGTACAAAATTACTTTGTTTGGTTGTTTCATTATTACTCTCGGATAATGTAATAACTGTTTCTACGTTTTTTAATGCTTCGGAATATCTCAAATTATCTGCTAATTCGTAAACAGGATTTGAATCGAAATGTATAACAGCACCTACATTCCCGGAATTCATATTTTTTATCAAACCGTTTATTTCATTAAGAGGACTCAACTTATCTATATTAACAAATGCTTTAGAATAATCGTATAATTTGGAATTGCCAAGTACTTCATTCAATAAATTCACAGCCAAATGTGTTTCCATCGGTAAAATATTTCCGGCATAAATTATTGAATGCCCCCTGTTATTTATCAGATCTTGAAGAAGCATATTTAGCTTTTTCTTATCCAAGCCGTTGTTTTCGGCAAATTTTGAAAGACTGTTTTTTCTTACCTCTGCCAATGAAGTTTCGGTAAATCTCGTTTCGGTAATTATTCCTTTATTTAGTAATTCATTAAGCAAACTTAAAATAAAATTGTGTTGGTTTTGCGGTTTTACTCTTAAACGGAAATCTGCATTCATTCCAGTTAATGTCATACCGGCTTCCAAAACGTATAAACGACTAATTTTTTTTCCGTTTACAATATTTCTGCTTTGCGAATAAAGCATTACATTTTCGATATTATTGCCTTCTTTTCCAAGAAAATCGGATTCTAAAGAAACAATTACCTTTGCTTTATTCCATTTAATGGAAGGTAAAATATTTGAATTAAATGATTTTTCCCAAGCAAGTCTTCTGTTCTCGTTATTAAAAAGTTGAATAGTATATTTTTTTACCGAATTGAATTTTTGCGAAAACTCATTAATTAACTTTTTAGTAGTAGGTGAAGTTAATGGATTTGTAATTAAAGCAATTTCTTTACCGTTATTTGAAAGCTGGGAAAATTTATTAATGATTTGAGAATCTAATTCCGACCAAGTAATTTTTTTTCCGTTAAAAGTAGGTTCTTTCAATCTTTCGGGATCGTATAAATTTAATATACTTGCTTGAGCACGGGATGAAACCTTTCCATTGCCGATAGGGTCCTCATCATTACCTTCAATTTTAATAGGTCTTCCTTCCCGCGTTTTTACAAGTATTCCATAGGCTTCTCCGTTCTCCGCAAATGTAGAAGCATAGTAGTTCGGTTTACCCGGTAGCATTCCTTCCGGTCTGTTTACATAAGGAACTATTTCTCCTTTATCTCTGTAATTTGTACAAGCAGTTGTAGCATAAGCTGTAGAAGCGGCTAGTATTGCCAAAAATTTTCTTCTTGAAAAAGCGTTTAAGTTATCGGTATTAAATTCGTCTTTAACGCCTTCCTTAAATTCATTTAATTTTTCTTTTAACAATTCCGGATCGTTTTGATAATCCCTTAAACTTTTCCAGATATTTTTCCCATTAAATTCGGACATATTCTAAAAACCTTTTTTATTTCTTTTTACGGAATCAGGATGAATTTTAACATAAATTTTTTTTGAATTTTTTGTTCTTGTTTTTGAAAATAGCTTAAACGGAAACGAAGAAAGAATAACAATTCCTAATGTACCCATTGAAATTTTATTAAAAAATTTTCTTCTATTAAAACTTTTTTTCTTCATCATATTCATTTTATTTTGAACTCCATTCACTTAACGATGACAAGCTCCACAATTAGTGGGTCCTTTTTTCACATTTTTCAAATATGTTAATTGTTTTTCGGGTTCTCTATGGCAATTAAGGCAAGCAGTCATTGTCCAACCTCTCATTTGTTCAACTTTTTCCATATCGGCAATATTACCATGACAAGTTTCACATCTTATTCCGTTATTAACATGAACGGAATGATTGAAATAAGCATACTCTGGCACTTTGTGAATTCTTTTCCACGGAATAGGTTTGTTCTGTTTATAATAGTTGGTCAACTTGATAATTTCCGGTTTATCTTTTTTAGCAACGGTATGGCAATTCATACAAATATTGGCCGAAGGTACCAAAGCATGTCTTCCTTTTGTAACACCTGTATGACAATATTGACAATCAATTTTCATTATTCCGGCATGAAGTTTATGGGAATAATTTATCGGTTGTGTCGGTTGGTATCCGATACCATCTCTTTCTGCTCTGGATACATAAAAGGTAATCAAATATGAAAGTGCTATAACAAAAACGGTTAATGGTAACCGTACTTTCAATACGTAATCAAGAAAAGATTTTTTCATTTAATACCTAATTGTTGAACGATTCTTTTTAGGAAATATTATTTTATACTAACAAATATTCTGAAGTCAAAAATTTTTAATATTTAAGATATAAAATCTCTTATTAAATGCAAAAAAATATTTTTTATTTCATAAAAGAAAATTTTTAATTTGCAAAGACAAAATAATCTTTAAATTTTAACTAATTTTTTCGTTCTATTACAAAATCTACCAAAGCTTCCAAAGCAAGTTTACTTTCGGAAGTCGGAAATATTTCTAACATTTGTTTAGCTTTGTAAGAGTATTCCAATGCAACGGAATTAGCATATTCTATACCATTAAATTTTTTTACAAAGGTTAAAATTTCGCTAATGTTTTCACGTTTTTTATTTTTTTTGATTAGCTTTATTATATTTGATGCTTCTTTTTCCGTAGCGGAATTCAAGGCGTAAATTAAAGGTAATGTAATTTTTTTTTCTTTTATGTCTCCGCCTAAAGGTTTCCCGATAATTTTAGATGAGCCGACATAATCTAAAATATCGTCTCTAATCTGAAAAGCTATTCCTAGATATTCTCCGAAATTATGCATGGCATTTTGATATTCCGAATTTGCCGATGCACTCAAAGCTCCTATTTCACAACATGTGGAAAGTAATGATGCGGTTTTATCGGAAATTATTTTGAAATATGTTTTTTCATCTATATCAAGTTTTTTTGTTTTTTTTATTTGTAAAAGTTCCCCTTCGGACATTCTTTTAACCGTATCGGTTACAATTTTAAGAAAATCAAAATCTTTACCTTCAACGGCAATTAATAAACCTCTCGATAATAAATAATCTCCCATTAAAACAGCAACTTTATTTTTCCAAACTGCATTTATAGAAGGCATACCTCTTCTTTTTTCGGCACTGTCAACAACATCATCGTGAACAAGCGTTGCAGTATGCAGTAATTCTACCAATATGGCTCCCCTGTAAGATCTGTCGTTAATACCACCGGCAACTTTGGCAGATAGTAAAACCAAAAGCGGCCGAACTTTTTTCCCTTTTTGTTTTAAAATGTATTTAGTTACCAGATCTACAAGACCTACTTTGGATTTTAAGGAATCCTTAAAAACTTCGTTAAACCGTATAAGTTCGCTTTTAATCGGTTTACTTATTTGGGTTAGATTAGTTTTCAGCACTTTTTTTCTGTGAAAATTTTGATACGAATATACTTATTTCATATAATAAAACCAAAGGTAATGCTAAAAGTATTTGGGCAATTGGGTCGGTTCCGGGTGTAAGCACGGCAGCTATAATCATAATAATTACTATTGAATGCCGTCTGTACTTTTGCATAAAAGCTGGTGTTAATATACCAAGTTTAGATAAAACAAATGAAAGCATTGGAAGTTCGAATATTACACCTGAAGCAAGCATAATACTTATAATAATTGAGAAATATTCGTTTATTGCAAAGTTATTTTCAATTTGTTGTGTTCCGAATTGTGCGGCAAATTTTAATGTTACGGGTATCATCACATAATAGGCAAATACTATGCCGAGCAAAAAACATAAAGTTGAATAGAAAACTATTCTGCCAATATATTTTTTTTCATTCTCTTTAAGTGCAGGTGCAATAAACTTCCAAATTTGATAGAAGACGTTAGGTAAACTGATAATAAAACCGGCTATAACTGCTACTTGAAAGAATAAAAATAATTGTCCAAACGGTCGAAGGTTTTGCAGATGCAGTTCTGAATTTTTTGCAGGTAACAACAAAATATTATTAATAAGAAAGTCTATAAAAATCCAGGCAACGGTTGTACCTATAAATACTCCGATAAGTATATATATGAATCTCCAACGGAATTCTTCGAGGTGCTCCAGAAAAGTCATTTCGGCACCGTTTTTTTCCCCCGGTAACTTATCGTTTTTTTTCAAACTTTTAATAAACTTTTATTTTCTAAAATTAGTATAAAGCGGAAATTTTTCACAAAGAGCTTTTACATCATTTTTTATAGCGGCCAATTTATTTTCGTTATTGTAATTTGTAATTGCTCTATCAATAATTTTCGCTATTATTTTCATTTCGTTTTCTTTCATACCTCTTGTAGTAGCCGCAGGTGTTCCTATTCTTATACCGCTTGTAACAAAGGGACTTTTGGTATCGAATGGAATCATGTTTTTATTAACGGTAACGCCGGCAAGTTCCAAAGCTTTTTCCGCTTTTTTGCCGGATATATTTCTATTAGTTAAATTTACCAACATCAAATGATTTTCGGTACCGCCGGAAACTATTTGATAACCTAATTCCATTAAACTTTCCGCTAGAATATTTGCATTTGAAATAACTTGTTTGGCATAGTCGGTAAATGAATTTTTCAATACTTCGCCGAAAGCAACGGCTTTTGCCATAATTATGTGCATTAAAGGTCCGCCTTGAATTCCGGGCATTACGGTACTATCAAATATTTCCGACATCATTTTGGTTCTATCACCTTTTGGTGTTTTAATTCCCAATCGATTTTCGGAATCTTTACCAATTAGAATTATACCGCCGCGAGGTCCTCGTAATGTTTTATGTGTAGTTGATGTTACCACATCGCAATAAGGAATGGGATTATTAAGTAATCCTTTTGCAATAAGTCCGGCAGGATGCGCCATATCACACATCAAAAATGCATTTACTTTGTCTGCTATTTCTCTAAATGCTTTATAATCCCAATCTCTGGAATATGCGCTGCTTCCGGTAATAATCAACTTGGGCTTTTCTTTTTTTGCAATATCTTCAATTACATTGTAATCAAGTTGTTCGGTTTTCTCATCCAATTTGTATTCTATTGCCCGATATAATTTTCCGGAAAAATTTACATGTGAACCATGTGTTAAATGCCCGCCATGTGCTAAACTTAGTCCCATAAATTTATCTCCGGGTTTAAGTAGCGACATAAACACAGCCATATTTGCTTGCGAACCACTGTGAGGTTGAACATTTACATATTCGGCTCCGAATATTTTTTTTAGTCTTTCTCTCGCAATTTCTTCTGCCATATCAACATATTGGCAACCACCGTAATATCTTTTTCCGGGATATCCTTCGGCATATTTATTTGTTAAAACGGAGCCGGCAGCTTCCAGCACGGCTTCGCTTACAAAGTTCTCCGATGCAATTAACTCGAGGTAATCCGATTGCCGAGCAATTTCGGAATTTAGTACTTTAAATATCTCTTGGTCTTTTGCCAAGTTATCAAACATAAAAATTCTTCCTTAAAAATTTACATTGAAACAGTAACTGATTTATTTATCCATCCGTAACATTTACCGCCAATTTTAATAACATCCCCGTTTTTCTTTTTTCTAAAGAAATAATCTTCTTTTGTGGGAACGGAATTAGCTAAGGCTCTCACTCTATCTCTAGCGGCGGCGGCATGCTCACCACCCATAGCGGCTACTTTTCTGTATGTATCTTGAGCTAATTTGTAAACTAATTTATCTTTGAAGTCGAAACCGCAGTTTCTGGCTGCTTGTTCATATAATCCGGCTTCTATGTAAAGAGGATAATCCCAACCGGGACTAACTTTTGCGGCTTTTTTTAAATAATTTCTTGCAACGGAATATTGCCCCATGTTCTTGTATAATAAAGCCAAATTAAAATAACTATCTCTGTTATTGGGTTGCAAACTTATTAGGCGTTTGTATGCTGAAACTGCTTTATCCGTTTGATCGTTCTTTTGGTAAGCTCTTGCAAGTTCATTCCAATAATTTATTACTTCAGGTTTTGTTTCAGTTAAAAACAATAACGGTTCAATTTCGGAAGCGTAATCTCCAAGGCGCTTACAAACTTTTGCATATTTCCATGCTTTTTCGGGATTTTGTTTATCAGCATCCCAAGCTTTTTTCATAAATTCTTTTAATTGTTCTTGGTCCTCGGCAAGACTTGCAACAATTGCAGGCCATCTTCCGTTTTCAGGTTCCAAATCGGATAGTTTTAGATATACATCCAAAGCTTTCATTTTATAGTCGGGATTATCTTCCATATTATTTCTATATAATGTTCCCAATTGATCTAAATAAAATACTTTGCTGGGTATATCTTGACCAAGAGCAAAACCTTTTTCGTAGGCAGCAATTGCATCTTCCGGTTTTGCATGTTTCCATTTGTCCAATACATAACCTTTTCTAACAAGATAATAACCTGCATTGGCGGAATCGTATTTTACGGCTTTGTCATATAAATAAAGTGCGGTATCGGCCAAAACTTGTTTAATTTTATCTGTAGTGGAGCTATCGTCGTGTACGGCCCAAATTACTTTATCTATTTTTTTATAGATTTTATATTTAGGCATAAAATCCGGTTTATTATTTATAACATTGAAGCCTTTTTCTATTGTGAACATTTCGAATTGTTTGATTTTGTAAGCTTCGAAAAACAAGCTTGCTTCTACCATTACGTTTACACTATCACCACCGGCATAATTGTATGTAGCAGCAAAGTTATTTTCCGTTAAAAATGAAATTGATAGAAACAATAAAATTAAAAATGCTTTTAACTTTTTCAATTTGTACTCCTTTATTTGTTATCTTTCTCTTCTAATAAACCATAATTCTCCCAAATTAACCGAAACTATGGCCTTAAAAATATTTTCGCTTATTAAGTTATCGTTTGTATTACCGCGAATTCCATACATTAAACCGATATCTATTGTATTTCTAATTCCCAAAGGTAATGAAATACCACCATAAAAACTAAATTGGTTAACACCTTTTCCGTTGATGCTGTATTGGGTTTGCTCATAACTTAAACCGCCTCTGTATTTAACAAGTTCCCAGAATGTACCGAATTTTTTTTCAGATTTAGTATATTCCATTCCAAACGAGTATCGTTTAAAGTTTTGTAAACCGCTTTTATTGAAGTTGTTAACGGAAAAAGTGTTCCATGGTTGAAACAAATAATCGAAATTTAATTTATATCTTCTATTATACTTAAAACTTAAACCAAAACCAAATCGGGTAGGAAATTTGATTTTAAATTTCCCGGTTTTTATTTCGTTACTTCCCAGCGAAGTTATTGAACTAACAATCGTATCGGCATTTATGTTTCCGAACAAATTATATATAAAACCGAATCTTACATCGGAAAATTTTTTAACTCCAAAACCTTTTGCAATATCGGGCGAAAGTAATCCGATTGTTGTTCCAAGACCTCTATATTTGTATGTTGTTTGAAAATTTGAATTGGTTAGTTCCGAATTTTCGAATGTTATTGAAGATGCATAAAAATTATTTCCTACTAAATATTCGAAGGTAGCACCTACTGAAAAATTCAACGGTAGTTCGTAAGATATTCCGAAAAACAATTTGGAAATTTCTCCTTTACCTTTAAATTCGTTTTTATAGTTTTCCGAACCTGTTGTTTGTTTTGTTTGAATTACATCGTAATTCACATTTGTATAGGGTACCACTCCCAAAACAAATCCTATACCGTAATCTTTTTGCAAAGGGAAGCCGAGAGAAAAACCGTTAAACTTAGTTTGGTAATTCATTGCAGAAGAAGTACCGTTCGATATTTTTGTGCCGTCTGTTGTAAGTCCGGTTTGAAAACGGGTTGTTTTTAATAAGCTTAATGATGCCGGATTATTGTAATTTATATATTTCTTATTATTACCGGCGTAATCTAAACCACCAATGCCAAATAGATTTGCTTGATTTGTAATTTGAATATCTCCCAGACCGTATCTTGTATAAACGGAACCGCTTTGAGCATTAAGCTTTAAGCTTAAAATTATTAATATTAAAGTAACTATTTTTTTGTTTTTAATCATTTTTATTCGATATTGTGTATAATATTGTTAATCTTGGTTTTAAAGAATCAACTTTATAATCGCTTCTGTAAAATGCTATTGTATTGGCACTTCTGTCTTCATCTCCAAGTCTTACTTCCATTCCTTCGTTGTTTTCTCCGTTAACCCAACGTTGAACAAATTTTCTTATATCACCAGAATATTTATCTCCTTTTTTATAAAGTGCGGCAATTCCGTAGGTATTGTTTATAAGATTTTCGTTTTTGTTAATAAAAAATCTTACTGCAACGGTATCTGTTCTAACGGTTCCAATTTCGGTAGCGGATTTGTCTATAAACAAATCCAATGTTGCTCTATTCAGTATTACATTATCTGGAATTTGTGAAACATCAAACCAAAGTTTTCCTCTAATTAATGAAGAGCCTTGTAATATTAAACTGTTTGCATTTTGCTGTGGCAATGTTCTGCTTACAACGTGAAGGTCTAAACTTTGTACGGCTTTGATTGTATCAATCCATTTCCCTTCTTTTTGGAAAACCATATTCAATGTTATGTATTTTGAAGTAATAAATCTTGAAATTGCTTGGAAGCCGGCAATTCCGGTTTTGCTTACCGGAGAAAAATAAAGTCCGTTTATATGAGATACGGATTTATTCGCAATATTCGTTATCCAATTATTAACTACTTCGTTTTTTATACCGAATTTAATTAAGCTATCGGAAAATGAATATGTATTTTTTATCAGAATATCACTACTTAGAGAAGATTTTACCGCTTCAAGTGTATCGTTATTAAAATCGTTTGAACTCCAATTATAGTTAATTTCTTTTACCGTAAATTCGAAATGAGATTTATCACCTATCCAATAATTCGGATGCATTTCAATCCATGATGATATTAGTTTTACTTGATTAGCTTCGATATCTTTTGCAATCGAATCTTGCAATAAAATTCCAAAACTTAATAACATATCAACGGATAAATTTTTATAGCTTCCTAATAAAACTCTTTTTGAATTACCGAAAAACAACGAATCTTTTTCAAAGGTTGAAAATGTTTGGTTGAATGAATTTTTATAACTGTCAATTTCTTTGAAAATAATTTTGTCTTTTTTAGGTATTAAGATTCCGCCTACGTCGGAAGGTTTGTTGCTACAAGCGAATGCGATTATAAAAATTACAATTAGTAGTAAAGATAATTTAGTTATTTTGTTTAACACAAATTCTCCGTATGGTTTCTGGTTTTCCAACAGCTTGCACAAGTAAGTTAAAAAATATAAGTAGTAAATTTGGGAGTTTTTTTTGTTTATTACAACTTAAAAATTAACGTACCGAAAAAGTTTTTGTACATAGATTTAAAAATTTAATTTTCGGTAAAAAATTTTTACACTAAAATTTTCAATCAAGTTAATACATCAAAAGTTTCGTTAAACTAATTTTTTATAAAGAGACACGTAAACTTTAGAAGAATTAAGCCAAGTAAAATTACTTTTCATTCCGGTTTTCATTAATTTTTGCCATAATTTTTTATCTGTTTGATACAAACGAATAGCTTTACTAAGTTCTTTAAGCAAATCCGAAGGTTCATATTTTTTAAATACAAATCCGTTACCCGAAAAGTTTTTTGTATTGAAAGGAATTACAGTATCGGCCAAGCCACCTGTTTCTCTTACAATTGGAATAGTACCGTAAACCAAACTATACATTTGATTAAGTCCGCAAGGTTCATATTTTGAAGGCATCAAAAACATATCCGAACCGGCTTCTATAAGATGAGCAAGTCTATCATCAAAACCTAAATAACATGCAAATTTTTCGGAATATTTACTTAAAGCTTTATCAAAAAAATTATGATATTTTTTTTCACCTGTTCCCAATAAAATAAATTGAGCATCTAATTTCATCATATCTTTAAATGATTTTTGCACAAGGTCAAAACCTTTATTGTCATTTAATTTGGATATCATACCTATTACCGGTATGTTTTCATTATATTGCAATCCGAATTTTTCCAATAAAACTTTTTTATTTTCCTTTTTGGCATCAAGTGTTTTTACGGAATATTTTTTTGCAATTTGTTTGTCTTTTTCCGGATTCCAAACGTTCATATCAATACCGTTAACTATTCCGTGCAAATCATTTTTACGTAATTTCAGAACATTTAATAAACCGTCACTTAATTCTTTTATCTTACAAATTTCTTTAGCATAGGTTTCACTTACAGTTGTTACCGCATCAGCATATTGGATACCTGTTTTTAAGAAACTTACTTTTCCGTTATGCAATATTCCTTTTTCGTTATTGTAT
>JALSTL010000047.1 GCA_026983755.1 Melioribacteraceae bacterium
TTACACATCTACAAGTTAAAATAGAAAAATATAATCAATCAGAATTAATTTCTACAGAATATTTTTTAACCAGATCTTTCCTTCCTTTTACTTTGTAAAATTCTATAATCCTTCTGAGCGATTTTACGGTTTCCGAATTTTTCTTCCCTTTTTTCTTTTTTAGCAAGTTAAAGCCATTTACCAGTAATCCTTCCGCTTCTAGGTTTTTGGACTGTTTGAACAAACTGTAGCCTAGTTGGCTTTTTGCAACTGCGGTTATCCAGTTATTTTCCAGCGGTTTATTTTTAACTATTCTAAGTTGATCTCTCAAAAGATTTTCCGCTTTCTTGAATTTTGATGTTCTATTATACAAATCAGCCAACCAAATAGTTCGTCCAAATATATAGACATGCTCTTTTGAGAAAATTTTCTTAAACATGTTTATTGATTTAACCAAATCATCCTCAGCTTCATCATATTTATACTCTTCCATAAGAGTTCTTCCCAAATTCCCCAATAAAGCCGGAGTATATGGATGCGCATCACCTAATTTTTTTAATGATGATTGATAAGCTTGTCTATAAAGTAATTCTGCTTCTTCATATTGTTTTTTAGCGAACAGAATACCTGCCAGAGCACTTCTGCTGGCAGAAACTTCTGGATGAGTTTCATCGAAGACTGCCAATCTTATTTTCAACGATTTTCTGGCAAACGGTTCCGCTTTATCAAACATGCTTTGGTTATAGTATAACCGTGATAAGTGATTTAAAGTGCTTGCAACATCAGAATGATTTTTCCCCAAAAGTTTAACTCTTGTATTAAGTGATTTCTTATAAAATTCTCCGGCTTCCTTAAATTCTCCTTTATGCCTTAGTACTTGTCCCAGCGCAGTTTGATAAGCGGCAACATCCGTGTTTATTTCACCATTCAGCTTAATTTTAATTTTTAAAGCTTTCCGGTAAAGAGAATCGGATTTGTCTAGATTACCTTTGTCAAATTCCAGAACACCTTTTTCATATAGAATTTCTGCTATTTTAGTATTCCTGCTTCCAAAATTTTTACTAAATATTTTTTCGGCTTTATCATAGTACATACCCGCTCTATCATATTTTCCTGTTTCATAATTCAATCCACCCAAATTCACATAACAATCGCCCAAAAGAGGATTATCTTTCCCCAAAAATTTTTTGCTTTTATTTAATGCTTGGGTAAGTACTTCGCCTGCTAATTTATACTCACCTTTAATTCTATATAAACTTCCAAAATTAATAAGCGATTCAATATATGTTTCTTTATCAATACGGCTATCGTTTTGTTTTTCCCTAATTTTTAAAAAAATATTCTGAGCTTGTTTATACAAACCCAAATCGGTATAGATTTTTCCTATTGTATTTAAAAGCTGAGATTTAATTGCAGGTTCATCTTCAAAACCACCCAATAACTTTTTTGCGCCTTTATCCAATAATTCTCTTGCGGTTACCGTTTCACCCTTTGCTTCACTTGGATCTGAAACCAAAAACAGATCTTGCAAAAACAACGCCGCATGTTTTGCTTTTTGTGCTTCAACTGTAGCTTTGTCTCTTTCGTATTTAAGTTGTAATGTGTAATAAATAATTAATCCGTTTATAATTATAAAAAGCGATAATGCCATTGCCAAAATTGTTTTATGGCGTGCAATAAATTTTTGAGAAGTATAAAGAAACGATTCTTTTCTAGCGCGTATCGGTAAATCATTTAAATATCTCTCAATATCATAAGCAAACATTTCAACCGAAGCATATCTTCTTTCCGGTTCTTTTCTTAGAGCCTTCATACAAATATTGTCTAAATCTCCACTAAGATTTTTTTTAAGCTTTCCGGGTTCGGTTTTTCTATTTTTGCTAATTTCCGAAATTGATTTAACCGTCTCTTCACCGGTTTGTTTTAACACAACCGTACTAGGCTTAGATACAATATGCTCGCATACAACTTTTTCGTATTCAGTGAATGTTTTTGTAGTAAACTCTTGAGCCGGTTTACCTGTTAAAAGTTTATAAAGAATAAGACCAAGAGAATAAACATCTGTAGAGACCGATATTTTACTATTCCTAATTTGTTCGGGCGAAGAATATTCCGGAGTTAATAAATTTAATTCTGCTTGAGTTATCGTCGGCAAATTATTATTCTCGTCTTCCGCACTTAGAACTTTTGAAATACCAAAATCTAAAAGTTTTATCGAACCGTCATTTGTAATAAGTATATTACTTGGTTTTAAGTCACGGTGAATAACTAAATTATTATGAGCATATTGAACAGCATTACAAACATCCGTAAATAATTTTAATCTTTCTTTAATTGTCAGTTTATGCCTGTCACAATATTTATCAATTGGAATTCCGTCAACATATTCCATCGTAAAAAACGGACGGCTGTCGCTGGTAATTCCACCGTCAAATAATTTTGCAATGTTAGGATGTTGAAGATTTGCGAGTATTTGTCTTTCATGTTGAAAACGTCTAATAATTGGAATTGTGCTGAGTCCCGGTTTTATAATTTTCAAGGCAACTTTTTGTTCAAAGACCCCATCGCATCTTTCCGCTAAAAAGACCGTTCCCATTCCGCCACTAGCAATTTCTTCAATCAGCTTATAATTACCAATTTGCTGTCCTACAAAGTTTAACTTTCTATCTGCATTAATTAATTCGCTAGCCGGCTTATCAAAAACCGGATGGACTTCATCATCAGCACTTAGAAGAGAAATAACTTCGTCAAATAAATCATTATCATCCCTACACCTTTCTCTGAGAAACGTAATACGATTAGATTTGTCTATACTCAAAGCTTCATCAAATAATTTTTGAACTTTATTCCAATCCATAATTCTTTTGCGCAAATATTTTTAGATATTTTTGTTTTTTAATTCCCTGCTCAACCATGCTCTTGCCATGCGCCAATCTCTCCTTACGGTAGGTAAAGACATTCCAATAACTTCTGCAATCTCTTCATGAGTTAAACCTACAAAAAACCAATATTCAATAATTTTACTTTGTCTATTATTAATTGATTCTAACTTTTTAAGAGCATTATCTAAATCTATAAGGTCTTCCGGCTTCATTCGTTTTTCTTCTGCACTATCAATAAGAGTTACTGCCGGAGTTCCGCTTCCTCTTTTTTGTGCTGCTCTGCTATTTGCATAATTTATCAAAATTCTTCTCATTGCCTGAGCTGCAATTCCAAAAAAATGAGCTCTGTTTTGCCAATCCACATTTCTTTGGTCAATTAATTTAAAATAAGCTTCATGAACAAGCGAAGTAGCATTTAAAGTATGCCCTGCTCTTTCATTACTTAACTGACTGTGAGCTATTTGTTGCAATTCTTTATACACAATTGGGAAAAGAGAATTTACGACTTCTCTGTTTCCGTCAGTTACCTGAACTAACATTTGAGTTACATCTGTACGGTTTTTCATTTTTTTTCAAAATTTATTAATACTTACTTCCATTTTTCTTGCGTATAGGATAAAGGGGGCTAAAATCTGATAAAATATCCGGTTTTCAAACCAAAAGATTATTAAGAAAGATTTAGATACAATATAAATACTTTACATTTATCAATCAATAAGGAAAACAATGAAAAAACCAAATAAACAAACATATTTTTTGGCATTTCTTATGACTTTATCATTTTTACTTTCATCTTGTTCAAAGGATTCACCGGTTGAAGTAGTAGATTCATCAAAGAATGCAGCAAACATAGGAGAATATATCAGCAAATTAAACTACGATTCCGAAGCTTTGCTTAATTATCAGAATACAGGTGGACAAGAAGCTGTAAGAGATGTAATTAAAGATACAACCGAGACAACTACAGACGGGAATTTTACAACTATCTGTAAAACAACCAAATATAATCTTAAGAAAAATTTTGACCGCGTAGCAATATTAAGACCAACAAACGGAATTGTATGGACCGGAGCGTTAGTCAAAGGCAATCAATCACTAATGGACGGCGTTCCC
>JALSTL010000048.1 GCA_026983755.1 Melioribacteraceae bacterium
AAGTGGAAAATCAAAATGAGTAATGAAACCAAACAATTATACAAAGGTGTTTGGCCTGTACTAATCACACCTTACAACGATGATTTATCAATTGATGTTAATGGTTACGGAAAATTATTGGAATGGTATTTAACTTTTAATATCGGCGGACTGTATGCAAATTGTCAATCAAGTGAAATGAGTGAGCTAACTAACGAAGAAAGGCTACTCTTAGCTTCCGAAGCGGTAAAAATTGCCAATGGCAAAGTACCCGTTGTTGCTACCGGAAACTTCGGAGAAAATGTTAAAGAACATATCGAATTTATAAAACGAGTTGCCGATACCGGTGTTGATGTTGTTATGCTTACCGTTCCAACGTTTCATAATAATGATGAAGAATTAGAAAAATATTATTTAACAATTGCTGAAAAGGTTGATGTAAAGTTAGGGATTTACGAATGTCCCGTCCCGCGTTCTTATCATTTAGGACTTCCTTTAATAACAACCCTGGCAAAGTCAGGTAGATTTTTTGCGTACAAAGAAACACAATGCGAACTTGAAAAGATGAAATCAATTATAGAAATTACCAAAGACACACCTTTTTCATATTTACAAGCAAACGTTCCTTATATGCTTGAAACAATAAAACTAGGTGCTGCCGGCTCAATGAATATTGCAGCTAATTGGCTGCCCGATTTGGAAGTTGAAATTTATAATTCCGCATTAAACAATAACTCAAGAGCTGACGAACTAAATACGGTTTTATGCGGAATGGAAATGGCACAGCGTTCTATTCATCCTATGGGAGTAAAATATTTAATTAGCAAACGAGGTGTTCCGATTAAACCGCTTACACGTTATCCTAGAACGCTTTCATTAGAAGAAAAATATAGTTTGGATCAAGCATCAAAATATTGGTTTGATGAAAATGGTTCTTTGAAAGCGCTGGTAACCTTTTAATATATAAGCAGATAACTTATCGATTAATCTGATGTTTTGTCTTGATTATATTGCAAATACTTTGTACAATTATTTTGACATTAAAGATTAAATTTTATTGCATTTGCAATTTATGGAGATAACATTTATGTTTCTTCCATTCTTCCATTCTTCCATTCTTCTACTTGTCTCGGCGGAGTTATTTTTCAAACGGAGACGGACTTGTCTAGGTGGAGCGTTATTTTGCGAATACGGATATGTCTCGGCGAAGCGTTATTTTGCGAAGACGGATATGTCTCGGCGAAGCATTATTTTGCGAAGACGGATATGTCTCGGCGAAGCGTTATTTTGCGAATACGGATATGTCTCGGCGAAGCGTTATTTTGCGAATACGGATATGTCTCGGCGAAGCGTTATTTTGCGAAGACGGATATGTCTCGGCGAAGCATTATTTTGCGAAGACGGATATGTCTCGGCGAAGCGTTATTTTGCGAATACGGATATGTCTCGGCGGAGCGTTATTTTGCGAAGACGGATATGTCTCGGCGGAGCGTTATTTTGCGAAGACGGATATGTCTCGGCGAAGCGTTATTTTGCGAAGACGGAAGTTTTGGTTTTAGTGAGGAGACGGGTTACAACAAAACAAAATTATTATTATTTAGCTATAGCAAATTTAAAATGAACTTACTATTTACTTAAGTTAGTTTGTTTGGTATGAAGTTGAGGTATCACTGTATTACAATATTTCTTATAATTAAGGTTATTTAACATGTTAAAAACAAAACAATGTAGTATAGTATCATTTTTATTAAATATTATATTACTAATAATATTGCAAAGTTGTAGTAACCCTATTAAACCTGTATATAAGTCAACGACAAGCCACTTTCTTTTACCAGCAAAGAATGGAAACTATTGGGAATATAAACGTTTGACTCCAGATATTGGAAGTGCCGATACAGCATTGATTTATAAAAACTTTTCTTCATTTGGAATATCATTAAACTCTAATGTTCCTTCCAGAGATTTTAGATGGGAAATTATTGATAGTATTGATATTAAGTTGGATAATATTACTTATCCTTCTTATGTATTTGATTTCTTTTTTTACGATCAAAATGAATACTCCAATTTCAATAAACCATATTGGTTTGGTGAAGATGGAATTTATCATATGGGAATATTTGGGAAAGGAGTAGATACTGTTTTTAGCAAAGGATTATATATTCCAACTGAAGTTACATTAAATATACCTTGGAATGGAAGTGCAGTACTTAGATATGATGGTAAATTTACTTCAAAAAGTGTAAAGGAAAGGAAATGTATTTCAAAGAATGAAATAATAGAAATCCCACTTGGTAAATATAATTGTTATGTGATTTATACCAGGGAAGATGAAGCAGATGATTATACTGTGTATATAGATTCTTATGAATACTTTGCTCCCAATATTGGTTTGGTAGCTAAAGTAGAAATTAGGATAGTACCACAAGGGGAAGATATACCTGGACACTTTGGGTGGTGGCGAATTAAATATGCATATATGATAACTGATTTTTCATTAAACTAAAGCAGAGGAAGGATTATTTACAAATATAGTTTAGATGATACGGAAACAGCTCTTGAGTTATTTACAGAAATAGCTGAGAAGTTCCCTAAAAATGATTTGAGCAGATTTGCTGAAAATGAACTTAAACAAGAAAGTAAAACAACACCGGAAAACAAGATTGAAGGAAATATTTCTGCTAGAAATTTTGCCAATTATATTATTGATAGCTATCCAAATCCTTTCAATCCTAGTACAACAATAAGCTATTCCTTACCCACATCATCAAATGTAAAGTTAGAAATTTACGATGTAATGGGAAGAATGATAAAATCGTTTACCACAAACTTCCAATCAAGCGGAACACACCAAGTTTTTTGGAATGGAACAAACACAAACGGAGCAAGAGTTGCAACGGGAATTTATATTTACAGATTTGAAGCAACATCTATTGAAACAAATGAACATTTTGTAAAATCTGAGAAGCTGATGTTAGTAAAGTAGATATAAAAGAGCGGTAGATTTCCACACTCCGATAAAGAACATCGGAGTTCGCAATGACTGTAAATCTTAAATGCCAGGCACTTTCATCACAGAAAAAGTACATGGCATTTTTTGTTTATTAAATCCAAGCTATTAATCGAAATATAAAGAGATAAGTTATCCTATAACCGGATGTTTTTATCTTGATTAAATCAAAAACATTTTGTATAATAACTAAAACATTAAAGCTTTAATTTTATTGCATTTGCAATTTATGGAGATAACATTTATGTTTCTTCCATTCTTCCATTCTTCCATTCTTCTACTTGTCTCGGCGGAGTTGTATCCCAAACGGAGACGGATTTGTCTCAGCGGAGTGTTATTTTGCGAAACCGGACCTGTCCCGGCGAAGTATTTTGCACGAAGCCGGACACAATTCTTACTACTGGAAAACTTGCACTTTTTTACAGTCCCGAAAAATATTATATAAAACAAAACATTATTTTTACAAATACCTTAATACTACAATTAACCATAAAGATTATTTTGTTGGGTTTGTTTAGCTTTGTAAATATTAGGAATTAACTATCATTCAATATGGAGAATTAAATTATGAAATATTTAACAAAAATATTATTTCTCTTACTTTTAGTTTTTGCATGTTCGGGAAATCCTACTGAACCAAAAAAAGAAGATAATAAATATTGGTCAGAACCAACAGATGAAGCAATAATGCTTTACTTTAGAGAATTTGATTCGGTTCGTATTGATAGTTTAGTTGCAGGTGAAATTCAATACCGTTTGGATATTGCCAAAAGAGTTGTTGATGATACTACTATAAATGTACGTAAAGATTGGGAATTTGGAAAAATGCTGCTAAAAACTAATGATGAACTGTACGATGCTTTTGATACAACAACTACATTTAGATTTAATTATCAACCTTTAGATTCACTTTTATCACTTTATGAGCTAAAAAGCGGATATAAACTATATGACCTT
>JALSTL010000049.1 GCA_026983755.1 Melioribacteraceae bacterium
ACGTTAATGCGTCTTTTTACTTCCGTTTTAATTTCTTCGGGTGTTGAGTTTGGTAAAAGATCTTGAATATCTATCCCACCGAAAAAACATAATTCATTCCCGAAGTTTCCGTTTGCTGCAGCAGCTAATGCAGTTGCCCAATCCGAATGAAGATGATCAATATGTTTAAAAGGTAATAAACCGTGTAGTGGAGTATCTATTGATGCAGGTTTTGAACTTTGTCCGAAAGCACACATCGGATAATATTTTACCATTTCATCTTCATATTCAGGTCCTTTATATTTGGTTTTAAGCAGAAGAAATTTATCCATATATAAACGTGCAAATCCGTTAATATTAATAGAAGCCAAATCTCCACCGCTACCTTTTACCCAAAGAACTTCCACTTTTTTATTTGTTATAGGATCTTCTTGTAATATTTTTGAAGATGTATTTCCGCCACCGAAATTTGTTATGCGTAAATCCGAACCTAACAAATTTGATCTGTACTTTAATATTTCGGGTTCCGATAATTTTGAAACCAGTTTCTTATTCCAATTATTTTTTAAATATTTCAGCTTCATAATTTTCTTTAAATTTTAACTTCTTTTACTTAAAATATTTTTTTCGTATTGTTTAATTTCTTTTAACCAATTTATTCCAACGGGTACATTTTGCGTATAACAGAAATAATCCCAAACGGCTCCCAAAGGCATTGTTTTTAATTCTTCCAACAAAGCCAAGCGTTTTGTAAAATCTCCGTTTTGCTCAATACTTTTAAGTTTTTGTGTTGGTTCAAGTAAAACACTTAATAAAGCTTTTTGAATATTCCGCGTACCAATAACCCAAGCGGCTACGCGGTTAATACTTGCATCAAAAAAGTCAAGACCAATATGTACTCTTTGTAAATAATTTCCTCTTACAATTTCTTGAGCAATTGCAAGTAAGTCATCTGTATAAGTAACAACATGGTCGCTATCCCACCTAACACCACGACTAACATGTAAAAGAATTTCGTCAAGATATTGTAGTACGGAAGGAATTTTATCGGCAATTGTTTCGGTCGGGTGAAAATGTCCGGCATCCAAACAAAGTAAAATATTTTTTTTGATGGCGTATCCCAAATAAAACTCATGTGAACCAACTACATAACTTTCCGAACCAATACCAAATAATTTTGATTCAACAGAATCCAACAAATATTTTTTATCATATTTTTTTCTAAAAATTTTATCAAGAGAATCCGTTAGTCTTTCTCGGGGTGCTTTTCTATCAACCGGAGTATCTTTATAACCGTCGGGGATCCAAACGTTATTTACACAAGGAGTTCCCATAGCTTTTCCCATAGCAGCAGCAATTTTTCTACTTGCTTTGCCATGTTCAATCCAAAATTCACGTATATCTTTATTGTTACTTGCAAGTGTAAAACCATCTTCGGCTAAAGGATGTGAAAAAAATGTCGGGTTAAAATCCAAACCTGCAGTATTTTCTTTTGCCCAATCAATCCAACCGACAAAATGTTCGGGTTCAATTTTATTTCGTTCAATTTTTTTTCCTCCATTTTCCAAATAAATGGCATGAAGGTTTAATCTGTGTCTGCCGGGTATAAGGCTATATGTTTTTTCAAGATCTCTTCGTAACTCATCTACATTTCTTGCCTTGCCGGGATAATTACCGGTAACTTGAATACCTGCGCCGGATAACTCAGCACCTGCAAATTCAAAACCACCAACATCATCTCCTTGCCAGCAATTTAAACTAATGGATATTTTTTCTAAATTTTTTAATGCTTTGTCCGTATCAACATCTAATTTGCCATACAATTGTTTAGCTAATAAATAGGCTTGTTTTAGTTTTTTCATTTAAGTATTTATATTATGTATTTAAAGTATAAAAAGCTTCGCCAATTCACTTACATAAGCTTTAATATTTTTCAAAATATAATTACCCATTCGGATTAAATTATACAATGGTAATTTTGTTCTTTTTTTTGTACTTTTTGTCAGTACGTGCTTTTATGATTTTACATTTATTATTAAACTTTTTCCAAACAAATATTATAAAAGATTTACATTATGATTCAAACAAAATACTCTAAATACGATTACTTGGATATTTCCGATTCAGATGATTACTGGGGACTTTATGTACTTGGTGCCGGAATGGCTGATATTCCTCCTCATACAAAGTATCCTCCTACAAAACATCCTACAGGTTACATGTTTAATTGGGAAAGCGGAAGAACTCTACCAAGTTTTCAAATTTTATATATTACTAAAGGTGAAGGTATTTTTGAAACTAAAGATTTAAAAAGGAAAGTAGTTAAAGAAGGCTCAATTATATTTCTTTACCCAAATGTTTGGCACAGGTATAGTCCAAATGAAGAAACCGGATGGAAAGAATATTGGATTTCATTTAATGGAAAGCAACCTAAAAAATTATTAAAAAAAAATATCTTACAATACAATAAACCTGTTATAGAAATTGGATTAAACGAAACAATTATTAACCTTTATAATCAAATACTTTCTTTTTTGGAAAATGAAAGTATCGGATTTAGAGAAATTATTTCCTCGTTAACTTATCAAATTCTTGCGCGTGTTAATTCCGCCAATAGAATTAAACAATTTGGTGGTAAAAAAATTGAGAAAATTATATTGAAAGCAAAAATTTATTTAGATGAAAATATTTCTAAAAAAGTTAATTTTCAAAAACTTGCCGATGAGTTAAACGTAGGATATTCTTGGTTTAGAAAAATGTTCCAGCATTATACTCACTTACCACCCGCTCAATATTTTTTATTGTTGAAAGTTAATAAAGCCAAAACATTATTGGTGGAAACTACTATGAATATAAATGAGATTTCGATGTTTTTAGGTTTTGAATCGCAATATTATTTTTCAAAATCTTTTAAAAATAAAACCGGTTTTTCTCCAACTCAATGGAGAAAATTATACCAAAGTAAAATAACGGAACTATAGCATTGTAATGGTTTTATTTTAGATCACAGAATATTCGTTGTATAAGATGTTTTTATAGGTTTATTGTGAATAAAAAATATAAACATTGAACCAGAATATACAATAAAAAACAGAAATGCTTTAAACTTTTGTAATAAAAGTAGTTATTCAAAAGTAAGATATTAGAAAGGCTTAAACTAAAAAGTTTCTTTAACTTATTGCATATTAGAGTTCTACAAACAATTTCTAAATTTTAACACATAATTTAGATTGAATTAAGGAATTTGATAGAGTTATGCACTTTTTATTAAAATTTGGTTTAAATGAAATTTATTTTTTATTTGTCTTTCCAATATTAAATTTTTTTCCATTAAGAATTAAAAGTTTATCAAGCATAATATTGGAACAAATAGAATTGCACCGATGAAATTATAAAAAAACTTTAATAATTATCATTGTTATTATCTTTATATTCCATAATTTTTATTTTAAAATTATCATTTTTTTAACTTGCCGGGTTTTTCCCGCAAACAATTCATAGTAATAAACACCGCTGGAAAGGTTTGTTGCATCAAATGTAATTTTATATGTGCCGGGGTTTTGATGTTTGTTTACTAATGTTGTTATTTCTTTACCGAGAACATTGTAAACTTTTAGTGTTACAAACCCCACTGTGTTCCTCCCTTGGTGAAATGGGGTTGGGATTGTATATTGTATTGTGGTTGTAGGATTAAACGGATTAGGATAGTTTTGGAATAATTCTATTTTCTCCGGTATTTTGTTATTTTTAATTTCTTTTACATCTGTAATTTCGTTTATATTATAGATATTACCGTAAATATCATAACCGTTATTTCCTTCTCGTAAATCACTCCAAGCAAAAAGTATTTTTTCGTTACTGATTGCTGCCGTTATGTCTTTTGCTTTTAATAATGAATTTGCATTTAGTTTTTTCTTTGAAATTATAGCTTCTCCGGTATTACT
>JALSTL010000050.1 GCA_026983755.1 Melioribacteraceae bacterium
ATTTAAAAAATATTATAAATAACAATATTTTATAATTATATAATTTGCATATATAAAATAATATTTTTAACTTTAAAAATAATACTAAATATCTTATTATGATTTAATATTGAAATATAAATTTATATTTATATATATTTTTTTCTTTACATTTCCTAAGTTAGCAATTTCTCAGAATTCCAAAGTTGAAATTGGAATTGATGAACAGTTAGGAGCATTTTTGCCTTTAGATACCGAATTTATTAATTCTGAAGGTGAAAAACTTAAGCTAGGAGATGTAATAAACAAACCAACCTTACTAGCATTTGTTTATTATGAATGTCCTGGTATTTGTAGCACCACACTCAGTTCATTAGCTTGGGTTGTTGATAAGGTAGATTTAACTCCGGGCAAAGATTTTAATGTAATTACAATAAGTATTGATAATGGTGAAACACCGGAAATAGCAAAAGGAAGCAAAGAAAATTATCTGGGAGCAATTCAGAGAAAATTTCCTTCAAAAGCATGGCTGTTCTTAACCGGGGATAGCCTGGCAATCAAAAAAGTTACTGATATTGCAGGGGTTCATTTTAAAAAATATGGAGATGAATACAGACATCCCGGCGGAATAATTGCGGTTTCACCCCAAGGAAAAATTTCCCGATATCTTTTCGGTACGGAATTTAATCAATTTGATGTAAAAATGGCTTTGCTGGATGCGGAAGCGGGTAAAACAAATCCGACCATTACAAAATTTTTAAAACTTTGTTTTAGTTTCGATCCTAAAGGACATTCATACAAAGTTAACGTTACCAGAATTGTTGGTGCTATTATGTTGACGGCAATATTATTGTACTTTGTTTTTTTAATTTTTTTCAAATCAAAAAAAATTCCTAATTAGTTTTATTAAATACTTTGTCGGAGAAGTTAAATGATTGATAAAAACAAACATTTAAATAAATCTTTTTATGAAGAAGGCACAACTAAAAAAGCCCGAGGCATAGTATCCTGGTTGCTGAGTACCGATCATAAACGCATAGGAATAATGTATTTATGTGCTTTAGCTGTTTTTTTCTTTTGTGCGATGATCTTAGGAGTATTGATGCGTTTGGAAACAATAGCTCCCGGTGAAACAATAATGAAAGCACAAACATATAATACTTTATTTACACTTCATGGTGTTACTATGGTATTTCTTTTTATTGTCCCCGGTATTCCGGTTGTATTCGGTAATTTTTTCTTACCGATTCTAATCGGTGCTAAAGATGTTGCCTTTCCGCGGTTAAACTTACTTTCTTTCTGGATATATCTTATAGGTGCTTTTATAATATTACTATCGTTATTTTTACCCGGAGGCCCAATTGATACCGGTTGGACATTTTATATACCTTATAGTGTAAGAACTGGAACAAATGTTTCTTTACCTTTATTCGGAGCTTTTGTTTTAGGATTTTCTTCAATTTTAACAGGTATTAATTTTATTACTACTATACACAGAATGCGTGCTCCGGGAATGTCTTATTTTAAAATGCCACTTTTTGTTTGGTCGTTATATGCAACAAGTTGGATACAGATTTTAGCTACTCCGGTTGTTGGAATCACTTTGTTATTGGTAATACTTGAAAGAATATTCGGAATTGGTATTTTTGATCCTGCTTTAGGAGGTGATCCCATTTTGTTTCAACACATGTTTTGGATATATTCTCATCCTGCTGTTTATATTATGGTATTGCCGGCAATGGGTGTTGTATCCGAAATAATTCCAACTTTTACAAGAAGAACAATATTCGGATATAAAGCAATAGCAATATCCAGCTTAGCAATTGCATTTTTAGGATACCTTGTTTGGGCTCATCACATGTTTGTAAGTGGTTTAAGTCAAACTGCTGCAATGGTTTTCTCTTTTTTAACATTTATTGTTGCCCTGCCCAGTGCAATAAAAGTATTTAATTGGCTTGCGTCAATGTACAGAGGTTCAATTGATTTAAAACCGCCGTTTTTGTGGGTTTTAAATTTTATTTTGCTTTTTACAATAGGCGGATTAACCGGCTTGGTATTGGGTGCTTTGGCTACTGATGTTCATTTGCATGATACGTATTTTGTTGTCGGGCATTTTCATTATGTTATGTTCGGAGGAACGGGAACAATTTTTATTGCCTCTTTATTCTACTGGTTTCCGAAAATGTTCGGTAAAATGTATAATATTAAATGGGCTTCAAGAAGTGCAATTTTATTTTTTATTGCTTTTAATACCTTGTATTTCCCAATGTTTATATTGGGTTATGAAGGAATGCCGAGAAGATATTATGATTACCTTCCGCAGTTTACAACTTTGCAGGTTATATCAACTATAGGTTCCTGGTTAATGTTTATAACTATTATTTCAATAATTATAAATGTTGTGCATAGTTTGGTAAAAGGAAAAGTTGCAGAGGCAAACCCTTGGGGCGGTGTTACTTTGGAATGGCATATTAAATCTCCCCCGCCATTACTTAATTTTAATAGTATTCCCCAAATAACAAACGAACCTTATGATTTTAGTCAGTTAAAAACCATGAAATATAAACCAATGGGAGAAGTTTATGAAATATAATGAAAACACATTGGATTATGTTCCTACTCATGAAGTTCATAGAGATGATGTGGGAGCAAGAATGGGAATGTGGTTATTTTTGTTTACCGAGCTTTTACTATTCGGCGGGTTATTTGTTACTTATGCTGTTTACAGATTTTTGTATTATCCCGATTTTAAAATTGCTTCTTTAGAATTAAACGTAACAATAGGAACTCTTAATACAATAATTCTTTTAACCAGTAGTTTAACGGTTGTTTTGGCAATATCTTTTTTGCAAAAAAATAATCGCAATTTAACAATTTTGTTTTTATTCATAACGGATTTATTGGCAGTTATTTTTTTAATAAATAAGTATTTTGAATGGACGGCGAAAATTCATCATGGTATTTTCCCGGGTAGCGAACATTTGATGAGTTTGCCGAACGGACAAATTTTGTTTTACGGTTTATATTATGTTATGACCGGTTTGCACGCATTACATATAATTATCGGAATTATTTTTATAACTATTATTTTAATTTTTACCGCTAATGGTTCGGTAAACAGTAATAATTATGTTAAACTTGAAAATGCAGGTCTATATTGGCATTTGGTAGATATTATCTGGATTTTTTTATTTCCGTTTTTCTATTTAATTCAATAAGGTATAAATTATGAATGATGAACACAATGATTTCACTAATCATAATACAAGCATTTATAAACATTTGTTAGTTTGGGTTAGTTTACTGGTTTTTACATCAATAACTGTAACAGTTGCCGGACTAAATTTAGGAAGTTATGCTTTAATAATTGCCGTAACAATAGCAATAATAAAATCTTCGTTAGTATTAAATATTTTTATGCATATAAAATATGAAGATTTGATTTTTAAAATATTTTTAACAATCGGTGGCTTTACTATTGCCGTAATATTTTTATTAACTTCATTTGATTATTTATATAGGTAATAAAAATGAATTCATCACCTACAGATTATGTTTCAACGGTTGATTCTGCAATGACTTTTATTATTGGAGTTTCACTTGTATTTTTAATTGGTATTATAATTACCATGATTGTTTTTATTGTAAAATTTAACCGCAAGAAAAATGTAAAACCGGTTGATATTCATGGAAATATGTTATTGGAAACAATATGGTTTCTTATTCCTTTATTTTTGGTTATGGTAATGTTTTACTATGGTTCGCGAGGTTACGGTCAATTTATATCGGTACCCGAAAATGCCTTTGAAATAAATGTTGTTGGCAGACAATGGTCTTGGAACTTTACATATAAAAACGGGAAAAAAACCGATACGTTATATGTCCCTTTGGATGTTCCTATTAAACTAAGCATGGTTTCCGCAGATGTAAACCATTCTTTTTACATACCTGCTTACAGAATTAAAGAGGATGTTGTTTTCGGTAAAACTTCAACTTTGGTTTTCAAACCTAAAAAAATTGGTAAATACAATGTTGCTTGTGCGGAATATTGCGGTTTGAATCATTCCAAGATGTACACAAAAATAGTTGTTATGCCAAAAGATGCTTTTTATAATTGGTATGGCGATACTCTCAAAAACGTTTCACTAAATTAACTTAGGATTATGGCTTTTTTAACTACTGAAAATATAGCATTAAGTAATCGGAAAATATATTATCAAATAAAATATTATAAGAATTTATTTTTTGATTTATTAAAAATAAGGATAACCCTTATGGTTGCCGTAACTACCATTGTAGGTTATATTTTATTTAGCTCTTATATTGATTTTAAAACCGGTATTGTAACATTTGCAGTTTTTGTTCTGGCATGTGGTGCTTCCGTTTTAAATGAATATCATGAAAGACATACCGATATGCTTATGGAAAGAACAAAAAGCCGCCCCATACCTTCAGGGAAAATATCGCCTCTAAGTGCATTATTAATTTCCATATTGTTAATATCAACGGGCTTAATAATACTTACATCAATAAACATAAAATTATTTTTCTTAGGTAGCTTTACATTGTTTTGGTATAACTTTGTATATACACCACTGAAATATAAATTTGCATTGGCAATAATTCCGGGTTCATTGGTTGGAGCTTTACCTCCGATAATCGGATGGGTTGCTGCAGGCGGAAATATTTTTTCAATAAATATATTGCTTTTAAGTTTATTCCTTTTTATTTGGCAAATACCGCACTTTTGGTTATTGCTTCTTGTTTATGATAAAGATTATAAAAAGGGGGGGGTTCCTACTATTACAAATATCTTTTCGGAAAGCCAAATTGCAAAATATACTTTCGGTTTAATTGTTTTTCTAATATTATTCAGTTTCACTTTGATAAATAAAAGTATTTCTCTTAATGTTTTTAATATTTTTTCTTTCATTTTATTAGGTGTAAGCCTTTTGGTTAAAACATCAAAAATATTATTTAATTCAAATAAAATGATTTATAAAAAAACCTTTTTATACATTAATGTTTATATATTGTTTATTCTTCTTGTAATTGTATTTGATAAAACCATTTAATTTAGGAATTTTTATGGATATATTAAATCACATTGTTTATCCTCAATCTGCAGAACATCTAATTTTACTTAAATATTTATTATTCATAACTTTAATGATATTGCTTCCTTATTTAAGTATTTTAATAGGTACATTGTCTTTTTCGTTAATAAATTTTTCCGACGGGAAAGATAATTATCTAAATAATAAATTCTCTAAAGATATAATAAATATTTTTACACCTAATAAAGTTATTTCCTTTTCACTTGGGATTGTTCCCTTATTAAGTATTGCATTATGTTTAGCTCAATTGTTGTTCTATAATCTGGAATATTTATTTAGCGGTTTTTTAATTTGTATGGTAACTTTGGTATTGGGTATTATATTGCTTTACATGTATAAATATGGTTTACAAAAAAATGAAAATTCGAACAATTCCGTTAAATATTTAGGAATACCGGCTTTACTTTTAATACTTTTTTCCACTTATCTTTTTTTAGGTCTTTTGCAAATAATAATTTCACAAAATTGGAATATAGAAAATATATTTTCGAATGCAATGTTTTCAGCTTCAACACTGTTATATTTTTTATCTTTTTTTTCAATATCATTTGTTGCAACTTCATGTTTAATTCTTTTTAAATTTTTTAAAAATTCGGATACGGAAAAACCGCATGAAGAAGAATACAAATTATTGGTAAAAAAATTTGCTTTAAGAACCGGATTACTTTTTTCGGTACTTCAACCGCTTTTATTCGTATTATCTTTTTTAAGCTATCCGCTTAAATCATTATCATTCGCTTATTTCGCAATAGGTGCTATTATTCTTTTACTTATGTTATTGGTTTGCATTTTGTTTTATAAAATGTACACTGCTCGGCAAATTGTACTTAGCGGTGAAACTGTTTTCTTTATAATAATTTTATTTGCGTTTGTTGTAGGGAAAGATATTATGGCGTTTGATACGGCATCAATTATACATTTTGAAAAACTGAAACAAGATTATGTTTTACATAAAAAAAAGTTATTGGAAAACTATAAACCGGAAAATAAAAATGAGATAAGCGGTGAAGCAATATTTAATAATAAATGTAGCGCATGCCATAGATTTGATAGGAGATTGGTTGGGCCGGCATATAAAAAAGTTTTACCTAAATACGAAGGACATGAAGACAAACTAATTAATTTTATTTTACACCCGCGTAAAATAAATCCTGAACTTCCAATTATGCCTGCTCAAGGTTTGAAACCAAACGAAGCTAAAGCTATAGCTAAATATATTATGCAAACATATAAAAAATAAATATTTTATAAAAAGAAATTAGGATACTATATTTACAGTATCCTTTTTTATTTTAAAATATAAATTATGTTAACCGTATTAAATTCAATTTTACTATCAACGGATTATTTAAAAAACAAAGGAATTGACTCCGCACGTATAAATGCGGAATTATTATTAGCCGATATTCTTGATTGTAAAAGAATGGATTTATATCTAAGGTTTGATCAGCCGTTAAGCAAAGTGGAAACGGAAAAATACAGAAAAGCATTAAAACGACGGGCAACAAAAGAACCGTTACAATATATTGTAGGTAAAGTTGAATTTTACGGATTAATTTTTTTTGTTAATTCAAAGGTATTAATACCGCGTCAAGAAACGGAAATTTTAATTGAAACTATTATTGAAAATTATCAAGACGATAAAAATAAAAATATACTTGATATTGGTTGTGGTTCCGGAAATATTATAATTTCATTAGTTAAAGTTTTAACTAATGCTAAAGGAGTTGCTCTCGATATAAGTGAAGATGCAATTTCGGTAGCAAAGAAAAATGCCGAGTATAATAAAGTTACCGAAAATATTTCTTTTATTAAAAAAGATATTCTAAATGATAAAATACAAGATTTAGAAAAATTCGATATTGTTGTTTCAAATCCTCCTTATGTTAGTAAAAAAGAATTCGGTTCTTTACAAAAAGAAATTTTAGCTTATGAACCAAAATTTGCTGTAACGGATTTTGCAGACGGTTACACTTTTTACAAAAAGATATGTGATATGGCAAAAAATATTTTACTACCAAAAGGTAAATTGTTTTTTGAAGTTGGTTACAATCAAGCTAATAAGGTTAAAGCAATAATGGAAGAAAATAATTTTACCGGAATTAAAATAATTAAGGATTATTCAAATATAGAACGAGTAGTTTACGGAGAAATAAATTGAGAGCTTTGGTTCAACGTGTCTCTTCCGGTGCTGTTAACATTCCTAAAAAATCTTATAAAAAAGAAATAGGAAAAGGTATGGTAATATTGCTTGGTGTTAGTGAAGACGACAATGTTGCCGAAGTAAATTATGTTGCGGAAAAGTGTTGTAATTTACGTATCTTTAATGATAGCAATGAAAAGATGAATTTATCGGTAAAGGATATTGGGGGAGATGTTTTGATAATTTCTCAATTTACATTATACGGGGATACAAAAAAGGGGAACAGACCAAGTTATAACAAAGCGGCCAAACCTTTAAAGGCTAGAGATTTATATAATATTTTTATTAAAAGAATAAAAAATAATTTGGGAGAAGATAAAGTTAAAGAAGGTATTTTTGCCGCTGAAATGGAAGTGAAAATTATTAATGACGGACCGGTAACTATTTTAGTAGAGTCAAAATAATTTCATTAAATTTAAATTTGTTTAACAAAGGCGGTTCTTGTTTTGCAATCCACAATTGTTATATTTTTAGACGGTGTAGGTATTGGAGCGGCGGATCCAACAATTAATCCGTTTTTCAAATACAATTTTTCTGTTTTTTCAAAACTTTTTAACGGAACTCCACATCTTAATAATCAAATTATAAAAAAAGACGGTCGTTTCGTTTTTCCTTCCGATGCGGTTATGGATATACCGGATTTACCGCAAAGCGGAACCGGACAAACATCTATATTTTGCGGCGTTAACGCTCAAAGAATTTTGGGTAGGCATTTCGGTCCTTTCCCACATTCCACTCTTTTACCTTTAATTAGAGAAACTAATATTTTTAAAATATTGAAATCTAAAAAACTTAGTGTAACATTTTTAAATGCATATCCCAAAATATTTTTTGACTATATAAATTCCGGTAAACGCAGATTAACTGTTACAAGTTTAAGTTGCATTTATTCCAATGTTAAATTAAAAAATGCAACGGATTTAAGAAAGGGTAATGCTCTAAGTGCGGAAATTACCAACGAACGTTGGGTTAATGAATTAAATTATTCTTTGAAAATTATAAAACCGGAAACTGCGGCTAAACGCTTACTAAAATTAGCATCGAAAAATCATTTTACTTTGTTCGAATATTTTCTTACGGATCATTTGGGACACGGAAGAAATATTGAAACAATTGAAAAAACTTTAATGGAACTCGATAAATTTTTACTTTATATTTTGGAAAATCTATCCGGAGAAACTACTCTTTTAATTTGCTCCGATCATGGTAATCTTGAAAATATTTCCGTCAAATCACATACATTAAATCCGGCGCTAACAATAACAGCCGGGCAATATGCCGAAAAACTTTTTAACAGAATTACAAATCTCTCCCATATAAAAAATGCAATATTGGAGCTTTATAAGTGAATGAATATCCCGCAATAAAAATAACTTTTCTTTTTGTTGCCGGTATTATTCTCCAATATTTATTCCACTTCCGTTTGTTTGTTTTAATATATATCATAATTGCATTAATTATTGTAATTGCTTTATTATTTATAAATAATGCAAATCTTTTTTTTAAATTCATTCTTCTTTCACTATTGCTATTATTTACTTCCTCTTTATATTTTGCTATTTATCAAAGTCAAAAAATTGTTTATCCGTTCGAACTTGAAAAAATAAGGAATAGTAAAATTGTATGTCGTATCGAATCTATAGAACTTCTTAAAGAAAAAAAATTAACTGTAACGGTTAAGTTGCTATCTTTTGGAAACAATAAAGTTGTGAATAAAACCAACTATAAATTAGTAACAAATTTTTGGAAAGATACAACTTCCGTTTTGGATTCAATTTATGATAAGTTGAAAATAGGAAATGTTATTTCTTTTACGGGAACAATAAAAAGAGCAAAAAACAGAAGAAATCCGAATGAATTTGATTATGAAGAATACCTTTCGAGAGAAGGAATTGTAGGGATCATCAATTGTTATAAGCCGGAAACCATTGGTATTATTAACAAATCTCAAACTACTTTGCCAAATATTATTTTAAATATACGTAAAGCAATAAACGAAAGAATAAAGTTATTATATCCTTCATCTTATTCGGCACTGTTGAAAGGTTTACTGCTTGCCGATAGAAGTGATATTAATTATAAAATTAAATTAAACTTTATGAATACCGGAGTTATTCACGTATTGGCAGTTTCCGGTCTTCATGTCGGTTTTATTTCGCTAATTTTTTTATTTATGTTTGCAAGAGCGGGAATTAGAATCCAATATGTTTTAACTATAATTGGGATATTATTTTTCTTAATTATAACCGGTGGTAATCCTTCAGTTTTTCGTGCTTCGGTAATGGCTGTTACTTTTTTAATTGCTAAACTAAGTAGCAGAGGAACAAACGGCATTAATTCACTTGCAATAGCGGCTTTAATAATACTGCTTATAAATCCTAATGATTTATTTAATCCGGGTTTTTTACTTTCTTTTTCAGCGGTTATTTCTATCCTACTTTTTTATCCTATTTTAAATAAAAAATTAAAAAATTTAAAATTAAACAAATTCATAAGAAATATTTTAATGTTTTTAAGTGTAACATTTGTTGCACAATTAGGAACTTTACCGTTTACATTAATTTATTTTAATAAATTATCCGTTATTTCTTTATTAGTAAATCTTATTGTAATTCCAATAATAGGAATTATTGTAGGGCTAGGAATTCTTTCTTTAATTTTTTCAATAATTTCGATTTGGTTAGCATCCTTTTTTGCAACGGCTAATATTATGTTAGTTGATTTATTATATATGATTGTTTCCAAAGCATCGGCTCTATCTTTTTCTTTTATACCTATTTACAATTATTCTATTGTAAACAGTTTAACTTATTATTTTTTTTTACTGCTATTATTTTATTCAATAAAAAATTTCATACATATAAAAGCTTTTTTGCTTTTTATAATTTTATCGGTATTTTCTTATATATTTTTGATTCAACTGGAACATATAGATTTATTACCTGCAGGTAACTTAAATATTGTTGCAATAGATGTTGGACAAGGTGATGCATTTTTAATTAAGTTTCCTAATAATAAAAGTGCACTGATTGATGCCGGTAACAGAAGCGAATATTTTGATAATGGAAAACAAGTGATTTTACCTTTATTAAATGTTTTGGGAATTGATAAATTGGATTATGCTTTCATAAGCCATTTGGATACGGATCACTTTGGCGGAATTGTTTCTTTGGTAAGCTTAGATCGTATAAATTATTTATATAAACCATTAAATTACAATACACATAAAGATTCAGTTTTTGAAAATTATTTAAATGAAAAGAATGTTGCTTTCGGTTATTATTCAAAAAGCAAACTGAATATCGGTGGATGTAATTTATACTTTCTTAATGATACAACAGACAATATTTATAAATATTTTGATATAAATAATAAGAGCGGAATTATTAAATTGGTATATGGAAAAACTTCTTTCTTGTTTGTTGGAGATTTGGAAGAAGAAGGGGAAGTTTATTTGATAAATAGATACGGTAAATTTTTAAAATCCGATGTTTTAAAAATCGGGCATCACGGTAGCATAACTTCAAGTTCGGTTGAATTTCTTAAAACCGTAAAACCTTCTATCGGAATTATAAGTGCCGGAATTTTGAATAAATTTCATCATCCTTCCAACATTGTTTTACATAGGTTGAAGAAGTTAAATATTAAAATAAGACGCACGGATAAAGAAGGAGCAATAATATTATCTTCGGATGGTGATGTTATTAAAAGCATTGCTTGGAAATAAAATTAAAAATTATAATTCAACATTAAATATTATAAGTTTAATATATAAATGATTATAAAGAAAAACATATCTTTAAGGCAATATAATACATTTAACGTTAACGTAAAAACCAATAAGTTAATTATTATAGAAAATACAGAGGACATATCCTTATGTACTAACCGAATTTCAACCGATGAGAAATTATTAATTTTAGGAGAAGGCAGTAATATTCTATTTACAAAAGATTTTAAAGGTACAATATTAAAATCCAAAATTGGTGGAATAAAGATAATAGAAAAAGATAAAGAACACGTTTATTTAAAAATCGGAAGTGGAGTAATTTGGGATAAATTGGTAGAATATACCGTCAAAAAAGGTTTTGGTGGTATAGAAAATTTATCCGGCATTCCGGGAACAGTTGGAGCGGCACCAATTCAAAATATTGGTGCTTATGGTGCGGAATTTGAAGAAGTCTTTTTTAAATTGGAAGGTTTTCATCTTACGGAAAAGAAATTAAAAGAATATCATCACGCAGATTGCAAATTCTCATATCGCAGTAGTATATTTAAAGAAGAACTAAGGAATACTTTTTTTATTACTTATGTTACAATCAGGCTCGATTTAAAGCCGAAGTTAAAAACAAATTACAGAGCAATTAAAGAAAGATTGAAACAAGATAATATTACGGATTTGGATATAAAAAGAATCAGAGAAATAATAATAAAAATCAGAAAATCTAAATTACCCGACCCGACCGTGCTTGGAAATGCAGGTAGTTTTTTTAAAAATCCTATTATTGATAAAAAACATTTTAATCTTTTAAGTTCAAAATATAAAGATTTGGTTTATTATGAATTGGAAAAAAATAAATATAAAATACCTGCCGGTTGGTTGATTGAAAAAGCCGGACTAAAAGGGAAAAAATTCGGTAATGTTGGTGTGCACCAAAATCAAGCTTTGGTGCTTGTAAATTTAGGTAATGCAACAGGCAAAGAAATTTTGGAATTAGCCGAAGATATTAAAAAATATATATACAATAAATTTTTAATTACTTTGGAAACGGAAGTCAACATTATATAGATTACGGAGTTTATAAATGGAAGATGAACAAAAAGAAAAAGCGGAGAAAAAAACTTTTGGCGAAGTTATTAAAGATGCTATAGATGAATTACGTAAAACATTTATTGCATTTATTAAAGCACCCAAAGCTCTTTGGGGAATTAACATCCCTTATATTATAGAAGGACTTGTTTACTTCGGCATTTTAACAATACTCGGTAAATATTCTTCGGAAAATGTAGGTTTAACAGATGCTCAATCCGGAATAGTTTACAGTTTTGTTACCGGCGGTATTACATTTGCAATGCTTTTATTCGGTGGTTGGTCCGATAAACTTGGTGTTAGGGCTTCTTTGGCTCTATCTTTTATTGCAATGTTAGTAGGTAGAATTTTGGTTTCTCTTTCCGGTTCATTAAAACTTGCATCAGGTTTATGGTCTCCAATGTTTTTAACCATGATAAGCGGATTGTTAATTATGGTTCTTGCATACGGATTATTTCAACCGGCAGCTTATGCCGGTGTAAAAAGATATACCAATAAACAAACCGCTGCAATGGGTTATGCGGTAATATACGGATTTATGAATTTAGGCGCATTTTTATCCGGATTTATTTCTTCAACAACAAGACATTCATTTACCAAAATATTTCCTCCAAACGGATTAACCGCTGTTTTTTGGGTTTATGTTATTCTAACCGCTATTTCTTTAATTATCACATTGGTTTTATTAACAAAAAAAACCGATAAAAGTGCTGTTGATAGAGTAGCAAAAGAAAATGCTGAACTTGATGCCAAAGGAGTGAAAATAGAAGATGACGAAGAGAAAGAAGAAACCAAACCCGATATAAAAGCCAACAATGCAAAATTATATATTTTTACTACTCTTGCCGTTGTCTTTTTCCTGTTCTCAAATTATGGAATTACAAACAATATAAACAAAGTTTATGATGTAAGTCTTTTTAATATTAATATCAATTTGGATATTGCATTTATTTTGTTCCTAATAATGAGTATTCTTTCTGTAATCGATTATTTAATAGAAAGACCGTGGCATCCTTTCCGTGATAAAAGATTTACTTTTTTTATTTTTATATTAGTTCCCGTACAAACACTTTTTGCACATAACTGGTTAACTCTACCATATTATTTAGACAGAGCTTTTCAAGGTACAATGGTTAGTCAATATTTTGAAGTCTTTTCAAATTTAAATCCAGTATTAATATTTTTTCTTACTCCAATAATTGCCGGTTTAACAGCTAAAGCTGATGTATATAAAATGATGATATACGGAACATTGGTAATGGCTTTACCAACGTTTCTGCTTACGGTTGGACCAAATTTATATTTGTTCTTGCTATATGTTTTAATGATGACAATAGGTGAAGCAATGTGGTCTCCAAGATTTTTACAATGGATTGCCGAAATTGCTCCTGAAGGAAAAGTAGGGTTATACATGGGAGTTGGGCAATTCCCTTGGTTTTTGGATAAAGTTTTTACCGGTTTTTATTCGGGTTATTTTTTAGAAAAATATTGTCCTAAAGATGTCCCCGTTTCCGAAATGAACACTGGTTTTATGTGGTTTATTTACGGATTAATAGCTATTATAACTCCCGTAGCTTTAATGATGGCAAAAAATTGGATGATGAAAGGATTTAAAACCAAACATGGAAATTAGTGCATAGGAAAATACCTTTTATTTTCTATTGCATATTTTAATATTTAATAATATAATATTGAAACGGAGTAGAAATGACAAAAATTATAACTGTATGTTTATTTTTTATTTTTACTTCTATGTTTGGTCAAGTTAGTAATAATGTTAGAGTCGGAGCTCCTAATGTTTTTATTGATTGCTCTGAATGTGATAAAGATTTTATAAGGCAAGAGATTACCTTTGTTAACTATGTATGGGATAGAAATAATGCCGATGTTCATATTTTATTCAGTAAACAGAAAACCGGAGGTGGAGGAGAAAAATATACTCTTTCTTTTATTGGCAAGAAAAAATTTGTTGGACTTAATGATACTCTTAGCTATATTCAAAACGAATCCGACAGTGATGATGATGCAAGAAAAAAAATGCTGCAAACAATAAAACTTGGTCTTATTAAATATGTGTCGCGTTCTCCTATTGGTTCCGAAATTAAAATATCTTACAAAGCACCTAAAATAAAGGGGGAAGAGAAAGTTAAAGATGAATGGGATTATTGGGTTTTCAAAACAAGAATAAGAGGTTTTGCATTCGGTGAAGAATCAAGAAATCTTTTTAATATATCCGGTTCTTTTACGGCAAGCAGAATTACGGAAGATTGGAAAATAAAATTTAACTTACATGCCAATTATAATGAAAATAAATTTAATTACGGTGGTAATAATATTTTAAGTATATCACGTTATCAAGGTTTAAACCTGCATATTATTAAATCCTACAATAACCATTTCTCTTACGGTTTGTTTTCGCGTATTTATTCTTCAATATATGATAACTTAAATTATGCAATGGCGGTTGCTCCGGGTATCGAATATAATATTTTTCCGTATCAGGAATCAACCAGACGTCAATTAAGAATTGCGTATAAAGTATTTGTCGGGCATAATAATTATAACGAAGAGACAATTTATTTTAAGGATAAAGAATTTCTCGGAAGTGAAAAACTTTCGGTTACTTTAGAGTTGGTTCAACCTTGGGGTACAATTGAAACTGAACTCTCCGGTGCACATTACTTTCATAATTTCAAATTACATTCTGCAACATTGTATAACGAACTGAGAATAAACGTAGTGAAAGGCTTAACGATAGACTTAACGGGAAGGCTGGCATATATTCACGACCAAATAGCTTTGCCAAAAGGAAATGTAAGTTTGGAAGAAGTTTTACTTCAACAAAAACAATTACAAACAAATTATGAATACTATGCTTCCTTTGGTTTTACATATTCATTTGGTTCGATTTATAACAATGTAGTTAATCCAAGATTTGGAGATTAATATTATGAATAAAGATAATTTACAATTTTCATTACAAATATTTTTATTATTTATATCAATTTTTCTATTTAATTATTGTTCCGCAACAAATCCTATAAATGATTTTTTCGGAATTAAAATGTATCCCGCCGAAGAAAAATCATTTAAGATAATAAGTTATACACCGGAAAAAGGTGTAAGCTATACCAGCAATAGAAATATGAATACCAACATTTTTGCTTGGGCAAAAATAAATGTTAATACTATAATAATTAAAATTATAAATAACTCAAAAGAAGCTATTCCGTTAAACTACAATATTGATGAATATGTTATTGTTACTAATGAAGACAATTATTATTTGGAAAAAGGGGATAGAAAAAATTATTTTGATAAATCACAAATAGAACCGAATTCTTCATTTGAAATTACTCTTGAATTGCCGGCGGATTATTGGAAAACAATGGGTACTTCGGTTAATTATACCAGTCAAGCAAAATTAACTAAAGACATTTTGAAAGAGTATTCCAAAACCGGTACCAAATTAAATGTTAAAAAAGAAAACATAAAATATATTTTAGTTAATCTAGCCCATAATATAACAATTGTATTAAAACACGTTCCTAAAAAATAGAAAAATATGTATATTAAATTTTAATTTAAAAAGTTTTGATACAATGACTAAAATAAAAAATGTAATAAAACGTAGTGGCACAATTGTACCGTTCAAAAAATTAAGAATTATGAATGCCATATACAGAGCCGCAATTTCCGTTGGCGGAAGAGATAAAGAACGCTCCGAATATTTGGCAGATAAAGTTGTTGAAATTTTAGAACAAAAATTTGATGAGAATAATCCTCCTCATATAGAAGAAATTCAAGATACGGTTGAAAAAGTATTGATTGAAAACGGACATGCAAAAGTAGCCAAGGAATATATTTTATATAGAGATGAAAGGAACAAAAAAAGGAAAAAAGAAGCAAGACTTGCCTCCAAACCGGATGCAAATATTCCGTGGTCTAAAATTTGGCATGTTTTGGATTGGGCGGCAACGCACGAATTAAATACAATAGAAAAATATAACAACAGAGTAAAAGCCGGTGAATTCCCTCATATTGTGCACGAATCCGAAGCCGCCTATGAAGAAGACCTTGATACCGCCGCTCAAATGATAATTGATAGAAGCGATAAACTTAGAATGGTTTTTATTAGCGGACCATCATCTTCAGGTAAAACCACAACAACAATAAAAATTGAACAAAGACTGAAGAAAAAAGGATTTAAATTTGTAACAATTAATGTGGACCATTATTTCTTCGATTTGGAAGAACATCCGAAAGATGAATTTGGAGATTACGATTTTGAAACTCCGCAAGCATTAGACCTTGAATTAATAAATGAGCATTTACTGAAATTATCCGAAGGTAAAGAAGTAAAAATTCCTTTTTACGATTTTAAAAAAGGGAAGAGGTATTTAAATCAAACTCCAATGCAATTAAAAGAGAATGAAATTATTCTTATAGATAGTTTGCACGGTCTTTTCCCGGAATTTAGTAAAGATATACCGGAAGACGTAAAATTTAAAGTTTATCTTGAACCTTTATTGCAAATGAAAGATGACGAAGGTAAATATATTCAATGGACCGATATAAGATTAATGAGAAGAATGCTTAGAGATTCGGTTCAGCGCGGATATGAACCTTTGCAAACATTGAAACATTGGCATTATGTCAGATCAAGTGAATTGAGAAATATTATTCCTTATGCAAATACAGCGGATTTTATCATTAACAGTGGAATGCCATTTGAGTTATCCCTTTATAAACCCAAATTACTTTCCAAATTTGAAAAATGGGAATACCAATTTAAAAACGACCCTCTTAAAAATGATGCTTACATTAGAGCTGCTCGCATAAAAAATATGTTGGCCCAGTTTGTTCCGGTAGAAGATGATTCTCCTATCCCGAAAGATTCCGTTTTACGCGAGTTTATTGGCGGAAGTATATATAAATACTAATAGATTTCTTTTTCATTAAAATAGTTACAATCACTTTCCCAGCAAACATACGTATGAATAAAATTTATGATGTTATTTCTTTTTTAATCATATCAATTTACAATATACTTTATAAGGAATAACGATTAAAAACTATCTTTAACTTTTCCGTAAATTTATTTTTCACTTAAATATTTCGATAATAAAGAATAATTTTATATCATAAAATAAAAGGCAATGAAAAATAGGAGAAAAATAATGAGGAAGTTTGCAAAGGTATTTTTATTGTTTCTTTTCGGTCAAG
>JALSTL010000051.1 GCA_026983755.1 Melioribacteraceae bacterium
TAAAACAACTTACAAGTTTACACGAAATTTTAGTTTACTCCATGAAAGCAAAGCAATCAACGGATTTGGAACTTATTAAAAAATTAGAAAATAGTGTTCATAAATTTGCCGGTTACTATTTCCACAAGCATAAACATTGAGTTATACAAATTTATTGATAATAAAGTTTTATATATACTTTAAACAAATTGGTTTTCCCAAAGGGAACTGGGATCGGATTTTCAATTTGTTCTCTCTTTACGAAAGAGAGGATTTAGCCTGCCCGATGTTTTTTTGCCGGGGTGAATTATAAAAATAAAATAATCCGATCGCAGATTCTCGCAGAAAAATCAATTTGGATATTGTATAGCATAGAAAAGGGAAAAGATAGTTTTAGAGATAAAATAATTAGAAATAATATTAATTTGATTATAATAATCCGTTGTTTTTTCTTAACTTACTTACACAAAAAACAACAGCCCCAATTGGCAAAAGGAAGTACAAGCCGTCTATTTTGTTAAACGGAAGGTTGGGGTGGCTTCTGTTTCTATATACTGTCTAACCATTAAAAAAATTATTACATTTTTTTGTATTAAATTATAAATATCTAAAAATTTTATATGTAATGTGATTTGAATCACTAAATAAAACAATAGTTTTTTTTAGCGTACATCTACAAATAATTCAACCCGAATTATGCAATAGAAAAACAGAATAGCTCTAAACTATTGTAATAAAAGCAATTATTCTAATACGAAGCATTAGGAATGGTTAACTTAAAAAGTCTCTTTAACTTATTGCATATTAGAGTTTTATAAACAATTTCTAAATTCTAATGTATAATTTTGGTTCAAACTGGAGACAGAGAATTTTAGTCAACAAATAATGGGATGATTTAGTCTTATTGTCTATATTTTTACTTAAATTACATAAAGTAATTTTTTAAAAAAATATTATATTTTATTATTTGAAAGAAAACAAAATCCCAATTAAGATTTATAAATAAATTATTTTAATGATTATCTTTTTAAAAATATTAAGATAAAAAAGAAGGGGAAATAGGATGAAGAAATTACCATTTCTAATATTTTTAATTACAACAATTACAGCCATTCATGCCCAAACACCACCAACCGTTTATGTTGCCGGTGACGGAAGCGGTGACTACAATTGTGACGGCACAAGTGATCAAGTAGAAATTAACCAGGCAATAGAGTTTGTAGTTTCAAATACCGATTACACAACTGTTTACTTAAAAGGAGCAAATACATTTTGGATAGATGAACCTATTCTTATTTCCAGTAATTGTAAGCTATTAGGTGATGCTACGGCTAAAGTTCAAGTGGTTGATAATGCGGAATGGCCGGAAAACAAGCCTTTATTAGCTCAAAAAGGTGCGGAGTATTGGCAAGGTGGAGCAAACGAAAGTGATTTGGGAGATCAAATTTATGGAAAATCAAGCGACGATTTGGTGAATGTTGAAATTGCCGGTTTTGAGCTTACAGCAGGAAACCAATCGGCATCTACGGGAGGTTTTTATTATATATTGATACTTTTACATTTAACTGAGAATTTTGACGTTCATGATATGAGATTGCATGATAGTTATGGAGATTTTGTTAGAATAATGGGTAATTCATGGACTGTTTCTCATGATGTAAAATTTTACAATAATTTTATGGAATCATCGGGACATGACGGTTTATATCTTGTTGGTATTTCTAACTTGGAAGCTTATAATAATGAAATTTATCGTACCAGAACTAATGATGCAATAAGATTTGAAGAATGTTCAGGTGTTACTATTCACGATAATACTATTGGGAACAGTTTAACGGATGTAGCTTCTGGATATGCCGGGATATTATTGGAAAACGATGGTGTTAATCTTGGCTCGGCAGAAATTTATAATAATTATGTGTATGGAAAAGCCGGAGGAATTGTTTTGGAATCCGGTACAACCAAAGATTATCAAAACGGAGTGCACATTCATCATAATAAAATTTTTAAGACTTTTAATAACACTGCAGGCAGTGCCGACTATCTAAACGGCGGCATTCATATTCACGGAGCACACAATACTTTAATTGAATTCAATACAATAGAAGGAAGTGAAAAAGACGGTATTGTTTTTGAAATCGGTCAAGGTACGGAAACCGGATATGAAACAAAAGTGCAAAACAATATAATATCTAATTGCGATAATTACGGAATCAATAATTTAAGTACCGACCACACATTTGTTGTTCAAAATAATGATGTTTATAATTGTACAAATGGAAACTATAACAACACTTCGTCCAGTAGCGATATTTATGTTGATCCTTTATTTGAGACAGGTATTACTACTAATGACCCGAACATGGTAGATTTACATCTTAAATCAGAGGCGGGACGTTGGAACGGTACTACGTGGGTTGTTGATGATGTTACAAGTCAATGTATTGATGCAGGTATGGCAACTTCAGATTATAGCAATGAACCGGACCCAAACGGTGGAATTGTTAATATCGGAGCTTATGGAAATACCTCGGAAGCATCAAAAAGTAATTCCGGTTTACCGGTCGAATTAGTTTCTTTTACAGCTGATTTTTTTGAAAATAAGATTAAATTACATTGGGAAACAGCTACTGAAGTTAATAATTACGGTTTTAACGTTGAAAAAAAATCGGAAACAGGTAACTGGACTAAGGTTGCTTTTGTTGAAGGAAATGGAAACAGTAACTCTCCGAAACACTATACATTTACGGATTATTTAGTTACATCCGGTAAATTCTTTTACAGATTAAAGCAACTTGATATTAACGGCACATTTAAATATTCTGATGTTATAACAGTTAATCTGAGCATAAAAACGGAATATAAATTATCACAAAATTATCCGAATCCATTTAACCCGACTACGCAAATCTCCTTTACATTACCTCAAAAAAGTTATGTAAAACTTAATGTTTATAATGTACTGGGCAAAGTTGTAGCCGAATTAGTAAATCAAAAACTTGATGCCGGTTTGTATAATTACGAATTTGATGCAAGTAATTTAACTTCCGGTGTTTACTTTTACGCAATAACGGCTTTATCGGAAAGCTCTGCGAATAACTTTTATAAAATAAGAAAAATGAATTTAATAAAATAATTTGCTCTTGTGCCATTGTTTTTAACGGGAAAATTTTTTACCGAATCAAAATTACTTTTCCCTGTTACGAAAATATGTTAGGTTCAAGCATAAATATAAGCTAATCCGAAAACCAATTCCTTTTAAGCATAGGAACTTTATATAAAAAGCGGATGATTTTTTATTTCAATAATTATTTCTTCCTCAAAATCATTATCATATTTTATATCCGTTTTTTCTAGCAACGCAAAGTTGATTATAATTATTTCAAATATTTAGAATCTTAATGAAAATAAAAGAAGTTTTATCCAAATCAAACAAGCCGGAAATGCTCTCCATTATGGAAACATCGCCGAAATATTTTAATGATGCTATTAAATTAGCTGTTTCGGATGAACAACCTTATTCGTGGCGCGCAGCATGGTTGCTTACACATTTTGTTAAACAAAACGATTTACGTATAAAAGGTTACACAAAAAATATAATTGATGCTGTAAATGATAAAAAAGATGGACATCAAAGAGAATTAATAAAAATTATTTTACAAATGGATTTAACGGAAGAAGATGAAGGAATTTTTTTTAATACTTGTATGAATATTTGGGAAAACGTTAACAAAAGTTCTTCCGTGCGTGTAGTGGCTTTTAAGTTTATTTCTAAAATTGCAAAAAAATATCCGGAATTATCCGAAGAAATTATTTCAATTACACAAGCTCACTATTTAAAATCTTTATCGCCGGGTATTAGAAAATCAGTTTATAAAATGA
>JALSTL010000052.1 GCA_026983755.1 Melioribacteraceae bacterium
GTTCATCTTCCGGTTTTAGAAAATCTAAATTTTTATAAAGATTTTTCTTCTCCATTTTACTGGAAGGACATTTTAAATCCATTATAATTTTTACACGTTTATCAACATTTTCAATAGGCAAACTTCCGCCGGTTTCCAGCATAACATTATAACCGGCATCGCAAAGTTTTGTAAGTAATGTTAAACTTTCTTGTTGAACAAGTGGTTCGCCACCGGTTACTTCAACAAGTTTACAATTGTAAGATTTTACAATATCCAAAATCTCATTAATTGAATAATCTTTCCCTTCATAAAAAGCATATTCCGTATCGCAATAAGTACATCTTAAATTGCAATAACTTAAGCGAATAAAAACACATGGTAAACCGGTGTTTGAACTTTCGCCTTGTATGGAAAAATATATTTCGTTTATTTTTATCATTTGTCATTAAAATTAAAATGCAAAGATAAAAAGAATTTTCCAAAGTGTTTCATTATATAAATTGCAGTAATTGTTTTAAAAACTTAAAAAATTAAAAATTAAGAGTTAATTAATTAAAGTTATAATTAGGTAGGGAAAATTTAGGCTAAGGATTTATTTAACAAGAGACATTTTTATTGTCTTTCTGTAAGAGCCGGAAATCAAATGACAGTAGTAAGTTCCGCTAGGATAATTATAACCGCCGAAACTTTCTGTATATGTACCGGCATCTTTATATCCTTCAAATAATGTAACAACTTCGCGTCCTGTTACATCATAAACCTTTAGAGATATAATTTGCGGTAATCTCAAAGTGTAAGTTATATTTGTTTTAGGATTAAACGGATTAGGATAATTTTGTTTTATTTCAAAAGCTTTTGGTCCGCCCGAAGATACGTTTTTTACCGCAATTATTGGTAGTGATTCAAAACTTTTAAAAAGAATTTTTTTCATATTGTTTGGTCCGGCACCTAACTGATCTCTAAGCAAAGTGGAATAAATTTGTCTGAAATCGATTTTAAATTTGTTATCTCCACTGTTATCGAGATCAGTTAAATCCGGATTTTCGCCCCAAATACCCCCATTAACATTTTTGCCGAGTACAAACAATGGAGCTGCATTTCCATGATCTGTTCCTCCGCTGCCGTTTTGTTCAACGGTTCTACCAAACTCCGAGAAAGTCATTACAACAACTCTATCGGCTACTCCCAATGTTTCCAAATCGTATTGAAATGCACTTAAGGACTCCGCCAAATTAGATAATAATCTGGCATGACCACTCAATTGATTTGAATGTGTATCAAATCCGCCTAATGAAGCTGAATATACTTGTGTTTCCAATCCGCCGGCAACTAACTTGGCAATAATTGATAATTGTTCGGCAAGATTAGTATTAGGATAATCAGCTTTGTTACTTATTGTATCTGCTTTTTCTTTTATAATTTCCGCAAATTTTATGGAACGTGCGGCAACGTCTTTAATAAATTTTAGTTGATGTCCCGCAATAGTATCGGGTGTTGGATCCGTATCTGCCGAACTATTATTTATCAACTGATAAAACTGATTCGGGTCTTCAAAAGAAATACCAAGCGAACCGCTTTGACATGTGCAATCTAGTAAAGTTTCTTGTGTTGCACCAAGTGATATTGCCATAGGATGATTTTTATTGTAATTTTTATCGTTTAGAATTTCATATCCCAAATATCTTCCTATCCATCCGTCTTTAATATATTGGTCGCTATCGGAAGCCGATAACCAAATATCCGTCGATCTGAAATGAGATCTGTTATTGTTTGGATATCCAACGTTTTGAATTATTGCAAGATTACCTTTGTCAAATAATTCTTTAAGAGATTTCATTGAAGGATGCAAACCCAAATCCGGTTTGATTTTTATTACGTCTTTTTTGGATATTGCAATATCAGGTCTTTTGTTATAATAAATTCTGTCTTCGAAAGGAATAACCGTGTTAAGTCCGTCATTGCCTCCGCTTAATTGAATGAGTACGAGAACATTACCGTTTGGGTTGTTGCTTTTGAACATGGAATTGTTGAAAGCATGTAAAACAATATTACCAAGGCTCATTTGTAAAGCACCGGCTCCGGTTAACATACTCAATTGTTTTATGAAATTTCTTCTATTCATTATAATCCTTTTTTAGCTAAGTTGATATTCCGATAATCTGCATAATTTTTTAAAAAAAGATTCCAATCTCGTTTTGGCATTTTCATTATCGGTTGACCAATCATATACTTCCGCACCGTCGAGTAAAGTTTCCAGCAGATATTTTTTCCTTTTATCACTTAGTTTGTACATCATAAACAGATTACTAATATCTTCAATAAATTGAACGGCATTTTCAGAGCTGGAAAAACTTTTGGCGAATTTTAATATATCTACTTTTTCTTCAATTAAATTATCTGTAAATAAATTTCGTTCCGGTAAAGTGTTGGTTGTTATCCAGGCCTTATCACCTTCCCAGCCGGCAACGTTAGGCGGAGAAAAAAGAGTTTGACCGGCATCGCTTGCCGTTCTTCTTAATTCTTCATAATCCGGATTTTTTACGTTGAACTGTTTTGCCGCAGTAATAATAAATTCAACGGGACTTTTAATTTTTGCACCAATAATTTGTTTGTTATGAAACAATGAAGATTTAAGTAAAGTTGAAAGAACGGGTTTTAGTTCGTAATTGCCGCTGCGTAAAATAGTTGCCAATTCGCTTACAATTGTTTCGTCCGGTTCAAAGTAAACAAATTCTTTATAAAGTTTTCTGCAAATAAATTTAGAAGTTTCTTCTTTGGTAAATATTATATTTATTATATCTTCGTAATTAAAATTTCCGGTTTCTCCCATAAAGGTTTTTGTGGAATTATCAAATCTGGATTCTGAAAAAAAAGATTTTATACCTTTAACTTGCCAACCAGTTAATGCTTTGGCTCCTTCTACAACATCTTGTTCCGTATAATTTCCTATACCAATAGTAAAAAGCTCCATAAGTTCTCTTGCAAAATTTTCATTCGGATCTTCTTTACGGTTTTTTCTTCCGTCTAAATAGATTAGCATTGCCGGATCTATTGCAATTTTTTTTGTTAGTTCTTTGAAATTACCGAAAGCATAATCTCTGAACAATTTATTTTGCCAATACATTCTTTGTGGAAGACCAACTTTGGAAAGCTCGGAAACAAAATGATTGTGCCAAAACAAAACCATTTTTTCGCGGAAAGAATGTTTTTCCGTCAACATTAAATTATACCACCAATAAGTAAGTTCTCTGCTACGTTCATTATTGTTGTACGAATCTGCATCATTTACCCAAAATCCGGGTTTTGAAGTTTCCGGTTTATCTGCAAGTAGATAATTATCTACATAATCGTCTAAAGTTAACGATAATGCAAAATCCAAATCGTCTTTGGTATAACCGAATAAAGTTCTTGAAAGAAGATGTGATGCTGATTTTTTATCCCACGCGGCTATTTTAGCTAAAGAACTGTTACTCAATATCCCCTCAAAATCATTTTACTTTGCAGAGTTTACTTTGCAAGTTTAATGCCACTGTTACAAAATCTTCAAAATATCTTCAAAATAAAATGATTGGTTATATTTTAATCTAAGGCTTTGTGATGTTTAATATATTTACATGTAAATTTTACCTTTCTCGAATAATTTTATAGAAAGTTTAGGTCTCAAAATGTTAAATATTTTTCAATGTGATGCATCTCACAATAGGAAAAAGATACTTTTTTGTTCCAATAAACCGATAAAAGGGAAGTGAAAGAATTATGAAAATGTAAATTTTATGATACTATTTTTCAGATATTCTTTTTGGTAAAACAGAAAAGGTTGCAAATAAAATATCAAAACGGATTTGAAACTTATTTGCAACC
>JALSTL010000053.1 GCA_026983755.1 Melioribacteraceae bacterium
TTAAATGTCCCAAATGTATTGGTCCGTTTGCATAAGGCAATGCGGAAGTAACTAATATTTTTTCTTTTTTCAATGTTCCCTCAATAGTTCAAAAACGAATTTGTAAATATACACAATTTTTATTTTTAACTGTGATAATGAAAATAGTAATATAAAATTTGGCAAGATATTTTAATGTTTAGGTAAATATAACACGTAAAATGAAACGATTATAAATTTGGGAATTTGCAAAATTATAGTAAAAAATATTTTATACCGACTCTTCTTTTTTATTGTTCAGTTTATAAATCGGAATTGTAAACGAAAACACACTTCCTTCATCAATTTTACTTTCAACTTTAATATCACCTTTATAGCTATGAACGAATTCTTTACACAACGCCAAACCCAATCCGGAACCTATTTCATTATCCGTACCGTTTGTTGATTCGCAAACATTAAATATTGTTTTTAATCTATCGGAAGCAATTCCAATTCCGTTATCTTTAACATTTAGCACAATGTTGTTTTTCTCAACTGTTGTAAAAATTTCAATTGACGAATCGGGCGAAGAAAATTTAATGGCGTTATTTAACAAATTTCTAAGTACGGTTTTAATAATATTTTCATCTGCATAAACAATAATATTTGGATTTATTTTGCTAACTATCTTAATACGTTTTCTTTCGGCGGAGGATTTTGCAAGTTCAATGGTTGAATCGGTAATTTTTTTTAAATTTATGTTTTGGGGTTTTAACTCCAAATTTCCGCTTTGTGCCCTTGTCCATTGTAATAAATTTTCTACCAAATCCGTAGAGTTTTTGCTTATCCGTTTGATGTTGGATATATATTCGTACTTTTCTTTGTTGGATAATTTATTAAATTCATTTACTAAAAGCTCGGAGTATCCGTGCAAAGATTGAAAGGGACTTTTCAAATCGTGCGCAATTATTGAAAACATTTTGTCTTTGGTAGCAACGGATTGGGATAATTCTTTTTTCTGTTTTTCAATTTTTTTATTTTTTTCTCTTAATAAATTTCTTGTTTGTTTTACAATATTATATTGAGAATAAACGGCTAAAAACGCAATTAGTCCTAAAATTGTAAATCCTATAAATAAAGCGTTGTAAGTTTTGCTTTTTTCAAGTTCAAACTGTTGAATTTTGTTTTTCGATTTTAGCAATTCGTTTTCACGTTGTTTTACTTCCGATTCATAAGCTAATTTAAGTTCACCGAATTTTTCTTTAATTTTAATATTATCTATTTTCTTTCCGATATTTACGTATTTTGAATATTCTTCGAAAGCTTGTTTATAGTTACCGTTTTTTTTGTAAAGTTCCGATAGTAACAAATGCGCTTCTTGAAGCAAATGATTGAGTTTATTTTTTTGAGAGTAACCGATAGAGGAAACGGTTTTTTCGATAGCCGAATTATAGTTGCCCCGTTTACCGTAAATTTTTCCCAAGCTTAAATATGCCGATGCAATTCCGTAATCATCTTTTATTTTTTTCATTATTTGTAATGCGGCTTTATAATCTTTTTCAGCTTCGGTTAATTGATTTATTTCAAAATAAACATCACCCCTTTTTAAATGGGAATATGCCAATCCGTTTTTAATATTTATCTTTTTGCGAATTCCTATGGCACGGTTAAAATATTTTAGTGCCGTCATATATTCTTTTTTTCCCAGAAAACTAACACCTAAGTTTTGGTATGCACGGCTTTTAATATAATCGTCATTTAATTCGTTAGAAATTTTTAGAGCTTTTCTTGCATAATCTATTGCACTTTTGCTATCATTGACAATATTAAAAACATTGGAAATATTATTTAACGTTAGTGCAACTTCATACTTATTGCCTAATTGTTTTTTTATTTTAAGCGATTTTAAAAAATAATCCAAAGATTTTGAATATCCGCTTAACTTCCAATATATAAGTCCTAAATAATTATAAGATTTTGATAATTCCAGTGGTATTTTGTAATCGTTAATTTTAATTGATCTCAAATAGTATTTTTCGGCTTTTTTATAATTGCCTTTTTTCCAATACACCAATCCGATTTGATTAAGAATTGTTACCGGAGTATGAGTATCGTTGAGATATCCGGCTAATAGTAGCGCTTTTCTATTTAGTATTAAAGCGGAGTCTAAACTGTATTTACGAAAAAGAATATCTGCGAGAGTTGTAAGAGCTTTTAATTGGTGAAATTTATCTTTATTTCTTAAAGATAAATTAAGCATTGCCAAAGCCGAAGAATAAGAATCGTCCAAAGATTTTTCAACTTCGGATTTAGTTTGTTCATCTATCTTTCTAATTATGTAATTATAATTAGAAACAAGACTATTTTCTTTTTTAGTACTTTGTGGAAAAGAAAAAGAAACACACAAAAATAATAAAAAGAAAATAAGGAACGTATTTTTAGTAAACATTTCTTATTTCATATTCATTTCTAAGGAAAATTAAAACTCTATCCCTTAATAATTCAAAAGATTACAAACGTAATCTTTTAAATTCCCCAAAATTTTTATTATTTTCTTACATAAAGAGAATAATTTGTTATTTAATATACTAAGTTATTTAATAGTAAAAAAATTCAACTTTTAATTTCCTGATACATACCTTCAATCAAATCTCTGTATCTTTCTTCTATTACTTTACGCTTAAGTTTCATCGAAGGAGTCATTTCTCCATTTTCAATTGTAAAAGGTTTACTAAGTAAGGTAAACTTTCTAATTCTTTCATAATTAGCCAAGTTCTTTTGAAACTTAGCAAAATCTTTTTCAATCAGTTCATTGATTTGTTTCAATTCAATAAGCTCTTCGGGTTTGTTGTAAGAAATTCTATTTGCATCGGCGTATTCCTTTAATGCTTCAAAATCCGGTACAACAAGAGCACTAACAAACATTCTCTTATCACCAATAATTATAAATTGGTCTATATATTTACTTCCAAGGAACATATTTTCAATTGGTGTAGGTGCAATATATTTACCTCCGGAAGTTTTAAAAAGACTTTTCTTTCTATCCGTAATAATTAAAAAACCGTCTGCATCAAAAACACCAATATCACCTGTGTGCAGCCAACCGTCTGTTATTACTTCATTAGTTTCTTTTTTCTTTTTAAAATATCCTTGCATTATATTCGGACCGTAAGCAAGAATTTCTCCGTCTTTGGCAATTTTCACATCCACGCCCGGAATCGGTTTACCAACGCTTCCGAACTTATAATCGTTAAGCCTGTTAACCGTTATTACCGGAGATGATTCGGTTAGTCCGTAGCCTTCAAGAACCAAAATTCCAACAGCTTCAAAAAACACACCTAATTCTCTGGCTAAAGCAGCTCCACCGGAAATAAAAAATCTTAAATTTCCGCCTGTTGCGGCGCGTAATTTTTGAAACACCAATTTATCTGCAAGTTTACGTTTAACACTTAATCCTAACGGAATTGACTCTCCGTTTCTTTTTAATTCTGCATATTGCTTACCGGTTTCAATTGCCCAAGAAAATATTTTTTGTTTCTTTTCCGGTTCTTTTTCAATTTTACGAACAATTTTACTGTAAATACGCTCAAACAATCTTGGCACTGCTGCCATTACCGTTGGTTTTATTTCCCCTAAGTTTGTAGATATTTTTTCAATTCCCTCTGCAAATGCAATTGTAGCTCCGCATCCGGTTGCCAAATAATATCCTGCCATTCTTTCAACAACATGACTAAGCGGTAAAAAAGAAAGGAAAATATCTTTATCATTTATCTCTACAACAGAAGCAGATGCAATCACATTTGAAAGCAAATTTTTATGAGTTAACATTACTCCTTTCGGTTCCCCTGTT
>JALSTL010000054.1 GCA_026983755.1 Melioribacteraceae bacterium
TTATTGATTCGGTTTCATACAATTCAACTATGGGCGGAAGTAATGGAAATTCCCTGGAAAGAATTTCGCCTGATGTATCTTCCGACAAAATAACAAATTGGAAAGAATGTTTAAACAAATCAACCCCGGGCAAAATAAATTCCGTAACACAAAAAAATTACGATGTTCAATTTGTTAAAGTTATTACCAATCCTTATCACCCGATTGTTAATAACGAAATTCATTTTTCCGGATTGATAAAAAATATTGGGAAAAATAAATTTCAATTTAACTTGGAATTATTTTCAGATGTTAACTCTGATAGCATTGCGGATAAATTAATTGAAATTTCACCTTTATTAGCTCTGAACACAAACGATTCTTTGCTTTACAATTTTTCCTTTTCTGATACATTAAGCAATAGAAAACAAAGTTATATTTTCATGGTAAAACAATCGGATGAAGATACAACAAATAATATAATATATTTTAACCTTCTACCCGCTTATCCGCACAATTCCATTGTAATAAACGAAATTATGTTTTTACCGGAAAACGGAGAACCGGAATGGATTGAACTTTATAACCGTTCGGATTATAACATCAATATTTCAAACTGGCAAATAGGCGATATATTTACAAAACCGGTTTTTAAGTATTTTCCTAAAAACAAATACATCTTCCCTTCGCATTCTTATTTGGTAATTTCAAAAAGCGATGGTATTTATAATTATCATCGCAACATTCCTTCCGACGTAATTAAAATTAAATTCGCAAACTTGAATAATGATATAGACGGCATGGTATTAAAAGATTATAATTCCGTAACAATGGATTCCGTTCTATATGATAAAAACTTCCCTCATGCAAGAGGTTATTCTATTGAAAGGATAAATGCGGATAATTCTTCTTTAACCCCCGGGAATTGGAGAAAGTCTATTGATATTGAAAACAGTACACCGGGCAGAATCAACAGTGTAACATCTAAAAGTTACGATTTAGCCATTAAAGAGCTTTCTTCCGTTCCAATATTTCCGATTAATAATTCGAAAATTAAAATAAAATCAGAAATTATTAATAACGGTAATTTTTCCGCAGATAATTTTAGTTTAAACTTTAACTTTTATAGAAACGGAAAGAAAATAAAATCCGAAAAGCAAAATAATTTATTTTTACAATCTGATGATTCCATATCAATAATTTCAAATATGGAAACTTTTATAAAAGACACCATCAGCATTTCCGCCAAAATCAATTTTGACGACGACGAAGATATTATTAACAATTATTTGGAAAAAACAATTATTGCCGGCTTTAATAAAAAAACCGTTTTAATAAATGAAATTATGTTCAACCCCAAAAACAATAATCCCGAATGGATTGAATTTATTAACAATACGGATTCTACAATAAATCTAAAAAATTGGACTATTGGAAATTTAAAAGAAAAAAAAATTATTTCTTCCGAAAATATTTTTATTAAATCGAAAGAATATTTTGTTGTAAGTAATTATTACAAAGGAAAAAATTTTCCGGATGATATTACTGTTATTAAAACCGCTTTGCCGAATTTCGGAATTGTTAAAGATGCCGTTACCATAAATGATTTTAGAAATGCCGAAATTGACAGTATGTTTTATAAATCATCAAAATTGATTCCCAAAGGAATTTCATTGGAACGAATCAGTACGGAAATTCCATCTTCGCAATACGATAACTGGACGTTTTCATTAGCCGAAACCGGAAGTACACCCGGCAAAGTAAATTCGATTACAAATCTATCCGAAAATAATTTTGGTGATATTGTAATTAACGAAATTATGTACAATCCCGATTCGACTAATTCCGAATTTGTTGAACTACTGAACAACACGGCAAAACCAATAGAAATTGGTGGTTGGAAAATTACAGATAAAAAAGGTAATAATTATTATGTTACGGAAACAAGCAAAATTCTTCAACCGGATAATTATTTTATTATTGCAGCAGATTCTTTGATTCTGAATAATTATAAATACTTAAAAACCTTTAAAAACATTTCCATAAAAAATGAATACACTTTTAATTTATCCAATAAAGCGGGAATTATTTATTTAAAAGATTTCAGAAGAAAAATAATTGATTCGGTTTCTTATAAAGAGCAATGGCATAATCCGATACTAACGAATACAAAAAATATTTCTTTGGAATTAATAAATCCCTCGCTAAACAGGAACATGTCTAAAAATTGGAGTAGTTCCGTTGATAAAAACGGAGCAACACCGGGAAAAAGAAATTCCATATTTATAAAAAAAATTATTTCACAATCAAAATTAACTATTTCACCAAATCCTTTTTCACCGGATAATGACGGCTTTGAAGATTTTACCATAATAAGTTACAAAATAAAAAAACCTATTTCACAAGTGAATATAAAAATTTATGATAGTAAAGGTCGGCTTGTAAAAGTACTTGCAGATAATGTACCCTCCGGTTCAAGCGGAACAATAACCTTTAACGGATTGGACACAAATAACAAACCGCTTAAAACTGGAATATACATTGTATTTTTAGAAGCTGTTGATTCGGCAAAGAAAAATATAGAAACCATAAAAGGTGCACTGGTAATTGCAAAAAAATTATAAGTTTGAATACATTAAATAATAAAAAAATTTTTTATGTTTGTGTTTAATTTTTAAAAAGTAAAGTATAAAATAAAAGAGGGAAATATGGGAAAAATTATTGCAGTTGCCATGCCCAAAGGAGGAGTAGGCAAAACAACTTCCGCCGCAAACTTAGCCATAGCATTAGCAAACCGAAAAAAGAGAACACTTTTAATTGATGCCGATCCTTCAAATCAATGTGCAATTGCATTCGGTTTACCGGATGATCAGGAAATAGGAACTTTATTTGAAGTTATCAGCTATGAAAAAAATTGTGAAGAAGCAATCAACACCACGGAAAATCCTTACTTCGATATTCTCCCATTTAAAAACATCACTTACGAAGAGCAACTGCTTTTAAACGAATTTAGTAACGATACAACATTATTTAAACATCAGTTACTTCCATACATACAAGGTTACGATTATGTTTTAATTGATTGTCCCCCAACTTTAGTAGGAATAACGGAAAACGTTTTAAAAATTGCCGATTCAGTTCTTATACCGGTCAAATCCAGTAAATTTTCCATTAAACCTTTGCCTAAAATTATAGATAGAATAAAAACCTTATCCCAAACCGAAAACCCGAATTTGCATATCGAAGGAATTTTCATTACGATGCACGAAGTAAATACACGCGCTTCTTTTACGGCTAAAAAACTATTATACGAACTATACCCGAATGAAATGTTAACAACGGCAATACCCAAAAACATTGCCGCCGAAGAAGCTTCTTTTAAAAATGACCCTGTAATTATTGTTGCGCCAAATGCAAAATCATCTTTGAGTTACAATCAGCTTGCCGATGAAATTATTGAAAAAAATCATCAATTACAGGAAAATCCGTTTCAAAGTTTTTCCGATACCGAACAATTGGGTTGATTTTATGATTTAAAATGAAAAAAGTTTAGTATGACTATATTATAATTAACAGTGGTCCCTGCAAAAGTTCAACATTTAAATAGTTAAAATTATATCTATTAAAAATTTGTCAAATTAAACTTCGGTACAAAATTGAGTATTAATTTTCAAATTTACTTCCATCCGGTAATTCCAAGGCTTGAACCGTCCCGATTGCTTTGCCGGCTATTCCTTTAATTGATGCATACATATTAACCGTATTCGTTACAACCTTTTCAATTTGTTTTTCTCTGGTTTTCCAAATTCGCTGCATTGCACGTTTTT
>JALSTL010000055.1 GCA_026983755.1 Melioribacteraceae bacterium
TTGCACTTGCTGAATCGTTTGTTTCAATGCCGTTATACAATCCGTTATTACCGAAATCGGCGGGAGCTCCGTCAATCACACCGTTGTTATCGGCATCGGTGGCACCGTTATCCAATTGTCCGGATTCCACCAAATCATAGATACCGTCGTTATCGGAATCCAAATCGAGATAGTTAGGTACGCCGTCACCATCCGTATCGAAACCGGGTTCGATTTGTCCGTTATTATCTCCTACGGTATTGTCATTATCGTTATCGTCCAAATAAGCCGGCACACCGTCACCGTCGGCATCCGTTAAAGGATCCGTTCCTCCGCTTTCAACGGTATCAGGGATTCCGTCGTTATCATCGTCGATATCGGTGATATCGGGAATTCCATCGTGGTCGTGGTCAATGGCTTCACGCCAGTCTCTGTCTCCGCCGGGATTATCCAAATCCGGGAAGTCCGTCGGCACTTGACCGTTGGTCGGATTTATTTGCGTATCGTCATTGTCATAAGCATCATCCAATCCGTCGTTATCGGCATCGTTACCGCTGGCAATCGTATTTGCCGTTCCGTCGTTATCGGTATCCCAACCTTCCAATGCATCTGTATCGGTATCATTGTCGGAATTAGTATCCGTATAATCCGGGTTACCGTCACTATCGGTATCCGTAGGATTTATCCAAGTACCGTTGGTATCGTAAGCATCGTCCACACCGTTATTATCGGAATCGGTTCCGCTTGGTGCTACATAACCCGAAGTGGTTTGTCCTTCAATATTATCTACAATTCCGTCGTCATCGGCGTCTATGTCTATATAATCTTCTCCGCCTGTTCCGTCAGTATTAGGAATAGAATAATTTATCGTAGCATTTTGGGTATCGTTGGTTTCAATGTTGTTATCCAAACCGTTATTACCTACAGGATTATCCGTACGTCCATCGTGGTTGGTATCGTTAGCTCCGTTACCGGCTTCCACGATATCGTAGATACCGTCGTTATCGGAATCCAAATCCAAATGATCGGGAACACCGTCGCCGTCGAAGTCTTTTGGTAAACAAGTGGAGAACATACCAAAAGCAAAACCTTGCTTGGAGAAAGCACCAGCTCCAAAATTTATAGTAATTCTAACAGTTCCTGTTGAATTTGCACGATATACATGATATCCCGATTGTCCACCATTGGAATCACCGGTTAATTCAACTGTTGTGCCCGAAATATTTTCAATAGTATAGTTATTAGGTATATGATCCAGCATTTCCCAATCAGAGGCTTGTGAATAAAAATTCATAAATTCTGCCGCTTCATCAGTTGATTCAGCATCGCTAACTACAATATTCGGCGTAAAGGGAAGCCCATTGTAAGTTCCTGTAAATCTGAAAGTAACATCTAAATTTACATTTACAGTATTATCATTATAAAATGCTTCGTGAGTTCCCGGCGTATCATAATATTGATATAAATAAGACCCGTTCCAAGTTTGCATATCTACCGGGATATAATCATTAGTACTTCCATTAGTTGAAGAAGCGCTAATAACGGTAGCCGTAATAATCGAACCATCCGGAAGGGTAAAAGTCTGTGTATCACCTACATCTATTCCATTGGCAAAATCGGCTCCGTTCCAATCGAACCAAAAAATATCATTGGGATAAGCACCGTTCAGACCGGCATTAGAATTTCCTATAACACCAGTATTACAAGTCATTTCTTCGGTATCGGGAATTCCATCGTTATCATCGTCCAAATCTATGTAATTGGGAATACCGTCCCCATCAGTATCGGTTTGTGCATAAATAGTTCCTCTATTAAAGATTAACAGACTAAAAATTGTTAAAAAAATCAGTCTGTTAAAGTTATTAAAATATAATGAAAAGTATTTGTTTTTCATAATGTATAGATTTCTCATATTTTATTTTTTTCCCAATTACAAATTTATTAATAATTTTTTATTTTTTTATGATAAATTACTGAAGTTATTTTGTAATATTCTCAAAATAATTGTAATAAATACAAAATACAAGGAGATAGATTTTGTCATTTTTAAAAAATGATAAAAAACTTTAAAAATATGATAAAAATTATTGATTAGTAAAAAAAATGAGAGCATTAGCTCTCATTTTTTGTATATTAAAATCTACTTCATATTTTACTTATGGAGCAGCTTTAAGATATCATTTCCATTGACAATAACTACCAAAGATAATAATAAAACAAAACCTACAATTTGAGCATATTCCAGTACTTTTTCGTTAGGTTTTCGTCCGGTAATCATTTCATAAATGGTAAACATGGCATGCCCTCCGTCTAAAGCGGGAATGGGTAAAACATTCAATACAGCTAGCATAATGGAAAGAAATGCCGTAATGGTCCAAAACCTAACCCAATCCCAAGTATCGGGGAAAATTTTGGCTATCGAAATAAAACCACCTACCCCTTTATAAGCTCCGGTTTTCGGATTGAAAATCATTTTTAATTGATCCAAATAACTCAAAAAAGTTTCTTTGGTTCTTTTAAAACCCTCGGGAATTGCTTCCAACAAACCGAATTTTTTATTGACAAGCTTCAAATAACCTCTTTTTTCCAATTCTTTTAAATCACCATTGAGTTGCACGCCTATCATTCCTTCATCATTTACTTTGAGTGCAAGCACTTTCTTTTGTCCGTTTCGTAATACAGTGGCTTGCAAGGTTTGTCCTTTACTTTTTTGCAAAAGATCTTTTACTTGATCATAAAATTCAGTAGGCTGATTGTTTATTAGCATTACTTGATCTCCTTCTTGCAATACATCTTTATTTGGCGAATCCTTGGCTACTTTTTCAACAATAAAAGGAAGCCGCATACTTGTAAGGCGTTTGGTTTTGTTCTTGAGAAGTTTTTCTACAAAATTTACCGGAAATTGAATAATTTTTTTTCCACCGTTTCTTTCTATGGTTACCGTTTTAGCGGTGATTAATTTCGGGTCAATTTCATTGGCATATTTTACTTCTTTTCCATCAATGCGAATTATTTTATCGCCATTTTGCATACCTAATTCTTTCAAGGTAGGATTGACAATTTCCAAACCGCCTTTTAAGGACTTAACCGGAACCAATTGTTCTCCTACAAAATAAGCCAAACCAATATAAATCACAATTGCCAAAAGAACATTTACAAAAACACCGGCAAGCATAATTATCAAACGTTGCCAAGCGGGTTTACTACGAAACTCCCAAGGTTGCGGTTCTTTATTCAAAAATTCTTTATCCATACTTTCATCAATCATTCCGGCAATTTTAACATAACCGCCCAAAGGCAACCAACCAATGCCATATTCCGTCTCACCTATTTTTTTCTTCCAAAGTGAAAACCAAGGATTAAAAAACATATAAAATTTATCGACTTTTGTGCCGAAATATTTAGCAGCCAAAAAATGTCCAAGTTCGTGCAGCACCACAAGGATACTTAAACTTAAAAGTAATTGAAATATAATAATTAATGTAGCATTCATATTTTATAAAAATTTTTGCAAAAATAAAGTATATATATTTAATGTATAAAAGTTTTGTTAAAAAAATCAAGCAATTGTTTGCGAAGGATCATTTATCATTTCTTTTATTTCATTATCAAAGTTTTTTTGTTGAGATTTCTTATGTGAAAAAATTTTTTTGTTAAACAATATCATAATAAACACTCCAATAGTAATAGCGCTATCGGCAATATTGAAAACCGGTT
>JALSTL010000056.1 GCA_026983755.1 Melioribacteraceae bacterium
TTAATTATTCTATCTTTTATAAATCTTTTTGACTCCATTTATAATTAGTAAAGCCTTTTTGCTATTTCAACATTAGTGCCATTGTGATGGTTATCACATTTATTTTGTTTTTGTGATGAAAATCAAGTTGGTACTAAAGGTGTATCATTTCGGACATTTATTTTTGTAACAAAAAGACAAGGGATTTATTAATTTGGTACAAGCTATATTTTTGATGAGTAAAAGGAATTGTAGGACAAATGAATAATATATAATTACTTCAGTGGAGAAACTATTATTAGACTTTGATATTATTATGTAAATACAAATTTGCTATCATATAAAAAAAGCCGGGCGCTTGCCCGGCTAAAAAGATAAATAAAGATTAAATTTACTGAGACTATTTCATCAAAATCATCTTCTTTGTGTTTGTAAAGTTCTTGCCATTTATCCCCTTGGCTGAAATGGTGTAAATATAAACTCCGCTAGTTAAATTGCCGGCATTAAATGAAATTGAATGATTCCCTGCAGTAAGTTCTTTGTTCAATATTGTTAAAACTTCTTGCCCTAATAAATTAAATATTTTTAGAGATACTTGAGCTTTTTCCGGTAGTCCAAAACTTATTTTTGTTGTCGGATTAAATGGATTGGGATAATTTTGAGCTAAACTGTATTTTTTGGGGATAACATTTTCGGTTTCAACTCCGGTTAAAACTTCTACTCTTATTTCATTACTGAATTCAGAAACTGTATCAGCCTTATACGCATAAACACGGTAATCGTAAACGGTAGAATCGTCAACTGTTTCATCCATAAAAGATGTTGCATTTGTATTAACAGTATCAACACTTTCGAAAACATCACCAACTTTATTCCCGCGTCTTTCGATAATAAATCCTAATTCATTATCAGAATTATCATCCCATGTTAATTGAGGGTACCCTGAAGTTGGATGAATTGTATAAGCAAGATTAGTAGGCGCAACAACAGGAATAATCTTAGTAAGAACTTCCAAAGTATTTGAATAATCAGATTCTCCATTAATGTTGAATGCTTTTACTCTGTATGTATAAAGCTTATTATTACTAAATGTAGTATCCGTATAACTAACTTCGTCGGCAGCAACAGTATCAACTATCGTGTACGTTAAAGGCGAACCTTCTCCACGTTCAATGATATAGCCGCTTTCTTTATTAGCATTATCTTCCCAGGTGAAAGTAACTTTATATAACTCATTCGAAATAAGCGATAGATTAGTTGGTGCTGCAATTATGCCGATTGGACCGTATGAATAATTTCTGGCAACTTCTGCTTGTGTTAGGGCTCTATCAAAAACAGCAAGCAAATTGATTGTCCCTTCCCAATGTAAATCAATTCCACCTAATTCATTGCCAATAGCAAAAAAACTAGATTCCCAATTGGATAAATCCCCGCCCACAACAGCGGTTTTTTTAATGGAATTGTTTACATAAAAAACAACATTTCCATCACTATCACGAGTATAGACAATATGATCAAAATCAGTTGTTGAAACGGAATTAGGGGGAGTTGATAAAGCCGGTAACCCGTTATCGGATGTTGAAGTTGCTCTTAAACGTACTTCAAAACTATCGGCATCTTGACTTAAAGAAAAATCTCTACTGTTTTCATCGGCAGAAAGTGTGAAAATTCTAGCCGGGCCGGTTTGGGTTTTATTTGCCGCTTTTACCCAAGCTTCTATTGTAACTTCTTGTGTATTCTTACAAGCATCAATTACTTTTGTAGCAGGCGTAGTAGATAATATTGAAGAATTTGAATTAATCATTAGACCGTCTTTAACCCACTCAACTGCTCCGGGTGTATAAATTGTAAAGTTTAGAGCACTCCCTACATTAGAATTATCGAATATTTTATTTCCAGCATGTTCGCGGAATTTGTATAAAACCTTTTGACCGGCAATTATCCTTTGATTACTGGCAGAAACATACAAAGTGGCTGAAGAACTTTCTTCTGAGCCGGCAGAGGATGTTGCGACACAAGTAATTGTTGAACCGTCATCTAAAGAACTGGTTTGTAAAGTAAGTGTTTTACTTGTTGCACCCGCTATATCTTCTCCGTCTTTTTTCCATTGATATGTTACCGGATATATACTTACGGCTAAAGCGTTAAAAGTAGCTGTTTCTCCTTCAAATACATATTGATCTTTTGGACTAACAGCAAAAAAAGGAACATTGTCGCTGGCAACTCCTTCGTTATAATTTTTTACAACTTCGCTATCGGTTAAAGCTCTATTATATAAAGCAACCAAATAATAGGTCCCTTCCCAGTAATAATTGCTTCCGCTTTCGTTTCCTAAAAAAATAGAATATGTATTATCCCAGTTTGAAAAGTCACCAGTAATTGTGTCTGTTAAAACCAGATTACCGTTTCTAAATGTTTTTATTGTTCCATCTGCTTTCCTAGTAAAAACAAGGTGAGTCAAATCTGCGGAAATAGTATCAAAAGTTGTTACTTTGCCTTCTAAACTAGTCTCATTCGTCCTTAATACATAATAATTATTTGCTTTATATTGTATAATACCAAAATCTCTTTCATGTATATCATTTTTTGATATAGTCAAAATTCTTGTATGTAATTTTCTAGTGTTTATGTTTGAAGGTAATAACCATGCTTCGAAAGTAAGTTCATTAGTATTTTTACAAGAATCAATTAACTTGCTGGCAACATCATTGGATTTAATTCTGGCATTACCGTGTATATTCAAACCGTAAGCAGTCCAACTTGTTAAATCCGTATTGTCAATAGTCAAATTTAACGGAATTCCGTTTGAGGAAGCATCGTTAATGGTTGTTCCGCTTCCTTCATTAAAATTGTATAATACTGATAAACCGTTTGTTACTCTTTGAGCTAGAGTAAAGCTAGTTAAAACCAGAAAAATAAAAATCCCCGGTATTAAGATTTTTTTCATTTTTTCTCTCCTAAAGAATTATTAAAAAATAAATTGTATTAATTGTTATTTAAATAAGAAGAACGGTTTGTTAAAAACAAAGTATAAAAAATAGACTTTTTTATTATCCGTTAAATTTAGTAATCCTTCAATATTTATGTTCACCTAATGTTTTAGATTTTAAAATTTTTATTACTGTCAATACAACTGTGAATAGATTTAAATATACTAATGTTAAATATATAACAATATAACATATTAAAAAATAATGAATTAAAACATTTACCTCAAACTAAAGTTTAAATATATTTATTATTCACAATATAAAACATTTACATTATGGGACATTGGATTTAATGTTTAAATTTTTATTTATTTTAGAATAATCCAGAACGTTTACAATTCCATTCATATCCGTATCACCATTTACGTATCCGGAAGAAAAAATATTATTTTTAATAACCTTATAATCGTTATCATTTATTATCCTATTCCCATCTGTATCCCCCGCGTACATAGCAAATTTTCCATTCTTTAATTTAGTCATGCTATTAGCTCCGTAAGCTTTGTTTAATGCAATAGTAAAATCATAAGTCATAACAGAGTTTTTAACGGATATTTTTGACGAGCTCATAATTGGCAAATGATTTCTATGATAAATCACCAAATAGTAATTACCATCAGGT
>JALSTL010000057.1 GCA_026983755.1 Melioribacteraceae bacterium
ATCGGGTGTTTTTAAATGTAACCCTGCTTTTGTTGCCGAAATTAAATTTCTAACAATTGTGTGTGGAGAAACTTTTCTTAGTCTCATCCCTACAAGATCACTGAAAATTTTGAGTTTTACCCCTGAAAAATAAGCCGTAATATACAAACCCAGTGGTACAAAATATAAAAATGCAATTAGAATGATTATAATTACAAAAACCAATATTCCGGATAAACCGGCAAAAGCATCCATTTTTTCACTCCTTGATATTTCTTCTGCTAAACTATTTATTTGTTTTATAATTTACTAAATATTATTCTATTTAGAAACAATCAAATATTTCCGTTGTTTAATTGAAAAAAAACAATAATTTATCGATTATATTTTATTCTTGTAATTTTGCTATTGAAATAAGTCGTTATATTCTATAATATAATAGGTGTAATTGCAAGGAATGTTAAATAGCTTAAAACAAAAGTTATTACCTTGATAAGCGATAAAGCTATGTTTATATTTATGCAATAAAATTACCCTGATTGTTAAAAAATTTTTCAAAAGGATACAACAAAATGGATGGAAATTTTTCTGAAAGAGTTCAAGAAGTTATTAGACTAAGCAGAGAAGAAGCTATTAGATTGGGTCATGATTACATCGGAACGGAACATTTATTGTTGGGCATCATTCGTGAAAGACATGGTGTTGCGGTAAAAATACTTAATCATCTCGGATGTGATTTGGATAAACTTAAAAATAAAATAGAAGAAGAAGTACCTTCAAACGATATAACAACTTTAGGTCCTATTCCATTGACCCAACAAGTTGAAAAGGTTTTGAAAATTACCCAAATAGAATCTAAAATATACAAATCCAACGTAATTGGAACGGAGCACGTTTTACTTTCGTTATTACGAGACGAAGAGAATATTGCAACACAAATATTAAACCGTTTCGATGTAACTTATGAGACGGCAAGAGCCGAATTAAATAATATTTTAAGTGGTAAGCAAAATCCTGGTAATCCGTCAAGACGGGCAGACATACCTGTATCAAAAAAAACGGAAAGAACAAAAACTCCGGTGTTGGATAATTTCGGAAGAGATTTAACCAAATTTGCCGCCGAAGACAAACTCGATCCAGTTGTTGGAAGACAAAAAGAAATAGAACGAGTTGCGCAAGTATTAAGCCGAAGAAAGAAAAATAATCCGGTTTTAATTGGCGAACCCGGTGTTGGAAAAACAGCTATAGCCGAAGGCTTGGCTCTTAGAATTCATCAAAGAAAAGTTCCCCGAATTCTGCAAGAAAAAAGAGTTGTTACTTTGGATCTTGCCGGACTTGTTGCCGGAACAAAATATAGAGGTCAGTTTGAAGAAAGAATGAAAGCTTTAATGAACGAGCTGGAAAAATCCAAAGATATCATTTTGTTTATAGATGAACTTCACACAATTGTAGGAGCCGGAGGAGCATCCGGTTCTTTAGATGCTTCCAATATGTTTAAACCTGCACTTGCTCGTGGAGATATTCAATGCATTGGAGCTACAACGCTTGATGAATACAGAAAATTTATTGAAACCGACGGAGCACTTGACAGACGATTTCAAAAAGTTATGGTAGATCCTCCAACAGTTGAAGAAACAATAGAAATTTTAGACTTTATAAAGTTTAAATACGAAGAACATCATCATGTAAAATATACAAAAGATGCAATAATTGCCGCAGTTAAACTAAGCGACAGATATATAACGGACAGATATTTACCCGATAAAGCTATCGATGTTCTTGATGAATCGGGCTCTCGCGTACACATGGGGAATTTTAAAGTTTCCGATGAAATTCTTAAACTTGAAGAACAAGTTGAAAAAGTAAAAAAACTAAAAAATGAAGTTGTAAAAAAACAAGATTTTGAAGAAGCCGCTAATTTAAGAGATCAAGAAAGACAGTTATTGATGGAACTTGAAAGAGCAAAGATTGAATGGGAAGAAGAGATGAAAAATCAAATTTACAACGTTACCGAAAAAGATATCGGAACAATTGTTTCTATGATGACCGGTATTCCCGTTACCCGTGTGGTGCAAGCCGAATCGGAAAAAATTATGAAAATGTTCGATGTTCTCAAAGAAAGAATTATTGGACAAGAAGAAGCGGTTAACAAACTTTCCAAAGCAATAAGAAGGACACGAGCAGGATTGAAAAACCCGAATAAACCTATTGGAAGTTTTATTTTCTTAGGTCCTACAGGTGTTGGAAAAACTCAACTTGCTAAAGAATTAGCCAATTATCTTTTCGATTCGCAAGATGCTCTTATTAGAATTGATATGAGCGAATACATGGAAAAACATGCCGTTTCAAGATTGGTTGGTGCTCCACCCGGATATGTTGGTCACGAAGAAGGAGGCCAATTAACCGAAAAAGTACGACGTAAACCATATTCCGTTGTTTTATTCGATGAAATTGAAAAAGCTCATCCTGATGTATTTAATATCATGCTCCAACTATTGGATGATGGAACTTTAACCGATAGTTTGGGTCGTAAAGTTGATTTCAAAAATACAATTGTTATTATGACTTCTAACGTTGGTACTAAAGAAATTAAAGCAACCGGCGGTTACGGTTTTGGCGGTGATAGTACGGCAGATAAATACGGAAATCTTAAAAGTACGGTTGAAGAAGCAATGAAAAGATTGTTCAATCCCGAATTTCTTAACAGAATAGATGAAACAATTGTTTTCAGAAATCTTAATAAAGAAGATATAAAGAAAATTACCAGAATAGAAATGAAAGATTTGATGGATAACATTAAAGAAAACAGAATGGAAATTGTTCTCGATCCGTCCGCAGAAGAATTTATTGCCGATAAAGGATATGATCCGAAATACGGAGCACGTCCTTTAAGAAGAGCTATTCAACAATATATTGAAGATCCTCTTGCGGAAGAAATACTTCTCGGAAACATAAAAGAAGGTGAAAGAATTACTGTTAAACATAAAAAGAATGCTAAGGAATTATATTTCATTTCAAAAAAAATAAAAACAAAAGAAGAACCTAAAGAAGACGATAGTTCTACAACCGAAAAAATAGATTGATTGTAAAATTTTTATTGGGAATGAATAACAAAAAATGAAAAAAGAAGAAATACTTGAAATTTTTCACAAAACAAATGCCCTTTTGGAAGGGCATTTTTTGTTGACTTCCGGTCGCCACAGTAACCAATATTTTCAGTGTGCAAAAGTTTTGCAATATCCGAAGCATACTACAAATATTTGCAAAATTATAGCCGATAATTTTAAAAATTTAGAAATTGATACCGTAATATCACCTGCAATTGGCGGAATTGTTGTCGGGCAAGAAGTAGCACGTCAACTGAATAAAAGATTTATTTTTGCAGAAAGAGAAAACAAAAATTTAACATTACGCCGCGGTTTTGAAATAAAAAAAAACGAAAAAGTTCTTGTTTGCGAAGATGTTGTTACTACGGGCGGTTCGGTTTTTGAAGTAATCGATATCGTTAAAGCTAACGGCGGTAAAGTTGTTGGCGTTGGGATGATCGTTGACCGGAGCAACGGTAAAGTTAATTTCGGCGTTCCGCAAATAA
>JALSTL010000058.1 GCA_026983755.1 Melioribacteraceae bacterium
CACCTAAATTCTTAATATAAATATTAGCAAAAGCAAGTGCTTCACCTGATGAAGAATCGCTAACAAATCCTCTTAACTTTCCGGTTCCTTGTGGAAATATTGTTATACAAAACAAAAGAATTAGGAAAAATGTAATAGATATTTTTTTTAATATTCTTTTATTCTCATTCATATTTGTAATTTAATAAATATTTGTATTTTTTTTTCTTTACCGTTGATGCAAAAATTTCACTCTTATTTTTATATCCAATAACAAATTGTTTTAGTACATAAAAGCTTTAAATAAAAAAAAGTCCGGTTAAAACCGGACCTTTTCAGAATTCTTCGATTTTTTTATTTAACCGATAATAATTCCAAAGTAAAAATTAAAGCTTGGTTAGGACCAATAACCGGCGGACTTCCTCTTTCTCCGTAAGCTAAATCGGCAGGAATATAAACTTCCCACTTATCACCTTCGTGCATAAGTTGTAATATCTCTGTCCAGCCTTTTATAACGCCGGTAACTTTGGTTGTAAAGGGTTTGCCTCTTTTATATGAACTGTCGAAAACCTTTCCATTTAAAAATTTTCCGCTATAATTTGTAACAACCGTACTGCTTAATTTAGGAGTTTTACCATTACCGCTTTTTAATACTTTATATTGCAATCCGCTTTCTAAAGTAACTACACCTTTTTTAGTTTTATTTTCTTTGAAAAAAGCATCCGCTTCGGCTTTATTTTTTTCAGCGTCAACTTTATTTTTTTCTTGTACTTTTTTTGCCATTGATTTTTGGAAGTTTACCATAACATTTCTCATTTCACCATCGGTTAAATAAGAAGTATCGGCAAGAGCATCAATAATACCTTGTTTTAAAACTTCCGCACTAATTTCTATGCTTTGTTTTTTAAAATTCTTCCCAATATCTATTCCAATTGAATAACTAACGGAATCCGTTTGAGATTCTATTTTAGCCCTTTTGCCGTTATTTGTTTGACTGCAACCTGTAATTGCAACGAAAAGAAGAATTATTGTTATTAAGATTTTTTTCATAAGTATTCCTTAAGTTTGATAGTTATTATTTATTAATTACTTAATAACAAATTTAGGATAAAATACTCTAAATGAAAACCAAACAATAAATATTTTTAATAATTAAAATGATAAAGTTTCATATAAAAGAAACAATAAAATTAGCAATTCCCGTTTCCGTTGGACAGCTAGGACATATTATGTTGGGCGTTGTAGATAGTTTTATGGTTGGAAAACTTGGTGCCGCACCTTTGGCAGCAGCTTCATTGGCTAACGGTTTATTCTTTCTTATACTAGTAATAGGAATCGGATTAAGTATGGCAATTACCGCTTTGGTTGCAATTGCCAAAGGTGAAAATGACTATGAAAAATGCGGTGTAATTGTTAGGCAGGCATTACTTGTAAACATCGTATTTAGTATTTTACTTACTGTTATGACCTACATTGCGGCACAATTGGTTTTTTATTTACATCAACAACCTGAAGTTGCTAAGCTAACAAATTCTTATTTAGAGATTCTTAGTATTTCAATAATTCCTTTTATGCTATTCCAAACATACCGCCAATTTAATGAAGGTCTTTCATACACCAAACCGCCAATGTATATTGCAATACTTGCAAACATTATTAATGTTATTGGAAATTGGATTTTTATATACGGAAATTTTGGGATGCCTGCTTTAGGTTTAGATGGTGCAGGTTACGCAACATTAGCAACCAGAATTTTTATGGGACTTGGTATGATGTTCTTTACAATTAAATCATCTAAATTTAAACTATATGATCCGACTTTACAATTTAAGAAAATTGATTTCCATATTATTAAAAAGTTAATTAATCTTGGTTTACCAACGGGACTAATGTATTCTATGGAAGTTGGTGCTTTTGCAATTGCTGCGGTTATTATAGGTTGGTTTGGTAGCGTAGAATTAGCGGCTCATCAAATTGCAATAAATTTAGCCTCGGTTTCATATATGATCGTACTCGGTATTTCCGCGGCTTCCACAATAAGGGTCGGAAATTATTTCGGGAAAAAGAAAATTGAAGAAATAAAATTAGCAGGCTTTTCAGCTCTTCTTTTAGGTTTGTTATTTATGAGTATAACCGGAATAATTTTTATTTCATTAAAAAATTTTTTACCTTCACTTTATATAAATGACCCTAAAGTTATAAATGTTGCTTCTGGTTTATTAATTGTTGCCGCTATGTTTCAATTGTCAGACGGTGCACAAGCTGTTGGTATAGGAACGCTTAGAGGTTTAACCGATGCTAAAATTCCAATGGTTATATCATTTATTGCATATTGGATTATCGGTATTCCGGTGGGCTACATATTAGGATTTTATTATCATTTGGGTGTTACCGGTGTTTGGTTAGGACTTTTTTGCGGTTTAACAGTTGCGGCGGTTTTATTTTTTATTCGTTTTAAATTTAAATTAAATTTGATGTACAATTAATTTGATAAGTATATTTTTCTATATTTTTTTACATTTCATTTTAATTTGATTATTTAGTAGGGGGAAAAATGGCCAGACAAATTAAAACGGGCGACAGAGTGAAAATCCATTACAGAGGAACTTTTGAAAATGGAAAGGAATTTGATACTTCTTATAATCAAGAACCATTGGATTTAATTGTAGGCAATGGTGATGTTATCAAAGGTATTGATGAAGCTTTAATTGGAATGGAAATTGCACAAAAGAAAAAAATTTTTGTTCCTTCAAATAAAGCTTACGGTTCATTCCAAAAAGAATTACTTGTATCAATTAAAAAAAATGCGCTACCTGCGGATGTAAAATTTAATATTGGCGAACAACTTACAATACCGAATGAAAACGGAAAGCCCATCACAGTTACAATAAAAAAAATTACGGACAATTCGGTTTTATTGGATGCCAATCATCCTTTAGCGGGAAAAAATTTGATGTTTGAAATTGAAATTATTGATATTATTTAGAAATTATTCATTCTCTTTTTCTTTTTTGGCATCTTGTTCTTCTACAAATTTTTTAATGTCTTCATAATATTCTAAAATTGCTTTCGCCTTGTTCAATCCGAATGTAAACGGATATCTCATACTTCCTGCAACAGGTAAAGATATTACGGGATTTCCTTTAAATTCTGCAATTGTTGCTCCAATTTTTTCTTCTTCTGCCATAAATTTCTCCTTTAGGTAAGTGTTATTTTTCCATATAACCGAATATTTACATTTTTTATTAATTTATGATAAAATAAAATATTATGCAAGTAATTTACAAAAATATTTTATAAGCTCGAACAATACTTAAAATTGTTTGATTCTTATTCTATAATTTTTTAAAATAATTTTACTAATGTTTTTACTAATGAGTATCGACTTATGGTAAAAAAATTACAAATAATATTTCTCTTTTTTTCTCATCTTCTCATTAACGCCCAACCTTCTGCAGGTGCCAAGCAAATTGCACTTTCAAATTCCGATGTTGCTTTAAGTAAAAATGTTTTTTATCTTTTTAATAATCCAAGCGGACTTGCAAAACTAAAGCAACGAGAATTCGGAATATTTTA
>JALSTL010000059.1 GCA_026983755.1 Melioribacteraceae bacterium
GAGAAGTTTTTATCCGTGAATTTATTTTACCTTTGGAAATAGCAAAATTTTTCTTTTTTGATGCTGAAAAAATTGTCTCACTTGCCGAAGTTAATTCAACTGAACAAAGACGTTCATTAGGAATTGCTTATTCCGAAGTTTTAGGCATACACAAATACGAAGAACTAAAAAATCAACTGCTTTCAATACAAGATGATTACAAAAAAAAAGCTGCAAGTCCGGAAGACCGACGAAAATTTATTGAATTAGACAAAAATATTGAAATTAAGGAAATGGAAATTTCCGATATAGAAAATGAAATTGAAGAACTCAATAACAAAAAAGCCGAAGCAAAACACGATGCAGACGAAATTCAAAGAAAATTAATAAAAGAAGGCAATTATATGACTGTTGAACAGGTCAATAAATTAAAAGAACAAGAAAGTAAATTAGAAAATAGCATTAAGGAATTACAAAACAGATTAAAAGAACTTTTTGATTTAATTCCTTTTGGTTTGGCTGGTGAAACAATGATGGACATTTCCGAACAATTAAAGTTAGAAAAACAATACAAACAAAATCAATTCAAAAAAGATGATTTTGAAGTAAAAGCAACTTCTTTTTTAAACGATATTGAAATTGCCTACAAAGAAAAAGGGAATGATTTTATAATTTCTTCCGATACACGTAAATTTTACGATGAAATTATAAAAAAACTAATAAAAAAACATTTTTATTCGGATGTATCTGATTTACCTGATGATTTTCAAATAATACATAACTTTTCAGATACTCAAATAAGTGATTTTAATGGAATTATATCAAACCTAATTCAGTCATTCAAAGATAATTACACAAAAATAAATAATCAATATACGCAAGATAAAAGAAGTTTAGACTCAATAAGAAGACAATTACGAGAAGCCGAAAAAAATGCCGAAGACTCATACATCGCAAGTTTAAGAAGTAAAAAAGAAGAATTAAATTTATTAGTTTCAGAATTAGAAACGAAAATTTACGATAAACGAGAAAAAATCGGCGAACTTAAATCGGAACTCAAAACCTATAAACAAAAAAGAGAAGAGTTGCGAAAGAAAATTGATGTTGCCGATAAGAATAAAGCAAAAAATGAACTTATTGAGAAGGAAATTTCAAAAATCAAAAAATTTATTACTCAATTCAAAGAAGAAAAGAAAAAATCACTCGAACAGAAAATAAAATCAAAATTAAATACTTTAATGCATAAAAAAGATTTTATTTCAAGAGTTGAAGTTGATATAAACATACTTGGTGATAATGTTGAAATTAGCCTTTATACAATGACAAACGGAATAGAACAAAAAATTGACAAAGGTTCATTATCAATGGGAGAAAGACAAATGTATGCTTCTGCCCTACTAAGTGCTTTGGTAGAAGAATCAAATATTGAATTTCCTGTATTTATTGACAGTCCAATTCAAAAATTTGATGACGATCACGCAACAAATGTTATCAAATATTTTTATCCCACCGTTTCCGAGCAAGTTGTTTTATTTCCGCTTATTCATACAGAATTACCGGCTTCAAAATATGAATTGCTAAAAGACAAAATCAGCAAAGCATACCTAATACAAAATAATAACAACGAAAGTTCATCATTTATTGATGTAGAACCAAATGATTTAATTAACAAATACAACGAGTTATATGTGGCATCAAATTAATATACATACATCAGAGAAAAACAAAGAAATTGTAAGAAAACTTACAAATAAGTTGCCTGTCGGAACAAAAGAAAATGTAATTGCTCGTATTGCTCTTGGATATTCAATACAATCAGGCAAGAAATTTACAACAGGCGAATTTAACAATTATGATTCCAAGGGAAAAGAATATAAAGACCATATTCTGTTTGACCCGAAATATAGAGATTTTTATATTGCCCTGATTTGTCAGCATTATGAAATTAAAAGAACAAACAGTAATATTCCCAAATACATTAAATTACATATTGACCACGGTTTAGAAAGCATAAACAATCTATTTGAAAACAATAGCAAATATACTTTCTTTGACTTTTTGACAGAAAATTTAGAAAAAGGAATTTCTGCATTAGAAAATGTTGAGATAAATCTTGGTGCAGTAAAAAACAACAATCAAAATTTTGTTAAATCGGTATTTACTTCTTCAATCAAGTTAAATGTTGGAAAAGATTTGGATACAGGAGAAAAAATCATAATGAATTTTAACAACACCCAAACTTATAACAACCAACACATAGCAGTTGCAGGAAATTCCGGGTCAGGCAAAACACAATTTGCATTAGACTTGTTATTACAAATAACAAAAGAAACAAATGGTCAGGTAAATTTCATTTATCTGGATTTCAAAGGATTAAAAGATGACGATGTAACAAAATTACAACCGTTTTTTAAGAAAACGAAAACAAATTACATTGATGCACCTCAAACACCTTTCCCCTTAAATCCTCTAACATTTATTGATAATATCAATGAAAAAAACAAAATAATGGGGATAAACAAATTTGTTGATATTATTACAAAATATTCTAACATTGGGAAAAAGCAAGCCCAAAAATTAAAAGATGCTACCAAAGAAGCATTTAATGACCAAACATCGGGCGAATATCCTTCAATTTCAGATATAAAAGAAAAATTATTTGAACAATATGGAGATAAGCGGGATACACTTACAGAAATAATGGATAGTTTAAGTGAATTAGAAGTTTTTGAAAAGAAAAGTAAAGGAAATTTTTTAACTACAAACACTTACCTTTCACTTTCAGGTGATTTGCCAAACTCTGTTCGTTTTACTTCATTGTTTTTAATCATAAATTACATTTACAATACTTTTATGAATATGGAAAATGCACCTGTTGAAAATGGCTATCAGGCAATGCGTTATGTAATTTTGATTGATGAAGCACACATTATTTTTAAAGAGAAAAAATATCAAGAAATTTTAGAAAGAATATTAAGAGAAATTAGGTCAAAAGGTGTTTCCGTTATATTATTATCACAAGGAATAGAAGAATTTAATCAACCTTCATTTGATTTTTCAAGTATGTGTAATACTGCATTCCTATTGGATATAAATAATAAAAATTTGAAGATGATCAAAAAATTCCTAGGTTTTAGCGACAAAGAAGAAAGTAAAGTAAAGGTTAGTATGTCAAAAATTGAAAAAGGACAAGCAATTTCAAACATTCAGGAATATGAAAAAGGAAAATTGTTTAAGTTAATACAAATAAAAGATAGAGAATTATAAAACAAACGGTGGCAACAAAGGCTATACGTAATGCGGAGAAAGTGCTAAATATAAACATTTTAGTAATAAATAAAATTAGTAGAAGCTGAAAGTATTGACTTCAAAATCCCGCACTACGCATAGCCAACCCCCTCCAAACAAAATCAAACCCGTTCCCCGAATAAAGTAGCCGAAGTGCTGTCATTGATTTGCACTTGTACCAAATCTCCTGGTTTTTCATTTCCGGTTTTAGGAAAAATTACCACGGCATTTTGTGAATTTCGTCCCATCCAGTGTT
>JALSTL010000060.1 GCA_026983755.1 Melioribacteraceae bacterium
GGAGATATAAGCTAAGGCATTTCCACCGCTTCCCGTACCATATTTCCAATCGGAATTGAATATAACTCTTTTGCCATCGCGGCTAACTGAACCCATTGGATAATTATCATAAGTAGTACACGAAGTTCTTGCATAACCAAAATGCCGGATTGTTCCACTTCCATCAAGTTTAATTTCAAAAAGTTGAGTGGTATAATTAAACTCTCCGTTTATATCGGTTGATACTAAAGCCCAACCGGGATTGTTGAATCCACGCCCGGAAATATGTCCTCCAATATTTGGTTGTAACAGTCTCGTAAATTTACCATCACTTAACCGGGACATTCCCAGAGGAATTACTTGAACCCATACTTCATTTCCTTCCGAGTCAACTCCAAAATCTCCGTGCTGTGAGCCAATTCCAATCGTTCTTAGATAGTTAAAATTCAAATCATATACATCCATTTTTTGGTTACCTCTATCATTTACTACAATATAGTTACCACTTGGAGTAATTGATATCCAATCAATATCACCGGAAAAAGATTTGGTCGATATAACCTGACCCGTTTCAATATCGTATAACGATGCTTCTATTGGCACCCCGCCACTTTCGTTGGTTATAACAACATATTTGTCATCCGCCGAAATACTTCCTTCCCACGGACCTATGGTAGCCTTATATCCGGCAAAGGTATGCAGAATTGTTATTTGCTCCGTTTCAACATTAATTTTCTCAAATTTATTACCATCACAAAAATATGCGGTTTTCGGATCAACATTAGACCATCTGCGTTCATAAAGGCTGGTAGAAGATTTTTTATAAATACTATAGTCTTCCCCGTCTAATAAATAGGTACCAAAAACCAGGGATATTATGCTCATATCCGCATTCCATGCTTGAATTTTAGGATAATTAGATAGTAACTGAGTTGAACCGCTTGAAATTCCGAATACAGTAGGATCACTAATACGTGTGTAATAAACGCCATGTTGCGGGTCTTGAACAGATTGCAAATACTTTGGTTTTTCCAAAGCTTCCGGTGGTTTTGGATTCCATGTTGTTTCCGGCGGGAATATCGGTTCCTTAACTTTGCCCAATTCCATTAAATGAACAGCATCAAACCAGATATCTACATTATCTAGACTGACTGTTCCCAGATCGAAAGACCAAAAAACTTTTTCATTTGAACTAAACGCCGGTATTGTATCCGTTACAAAAATAATTTCATCTTCCGGCAACGATATCTCTTTAGAGTATAATGTTTCGTGCGGGGCATTTTGTTGATTAATAGACCAATAAAGACCTGAAACAGCTTTAGATGCTTTTGCAATAAATTGGATATGATATTCATTACCGACTTTTACCGAATCGAGTAAATTATCCTGGTATAATCGTATTTGCTGCGCGTTATCGGTAGAAGCTTTATTAACTTTTATGTAAGCACTATTTTTGCCTTCTAAAATAAAATTGGAACTCAAAGAAATCTCAGCTGCATCCTCATTAGCAATTATTTTCCAATTATTTAAGCCATTGTCAAAATAATTATTATTCAACAATTCATTTCCGGCACGAGGTAAAGATTGTTCCGCTATCGGATCTGCTACTGCTATTAAATGAAAATCATCAATCCATATTTCCGTATTGTCGTTTCGTAATGTTGCAAAATCTATGGCAAAGTAAACTGAATTATCAGTTTTTTTTGCTTTAAATCTAAAACTAAAATGAGTAATTGAGTCTTTCTTTGCTTTAACCCAATCCCAATTATAATAATTTTTGTAATCCGGTTCTTTATAAATAGTCCAAAAACATTTCTTAATATCTTTATTCGCTTTTAAGTTAAAGCTAACAAAGTAATATTTCCCTTCTATTATTCCTCCGGGAATATTGTGCTGATTTAATTGTATTCTTCCGCTCGGAGTATCTTTATAGGGATTATGCACTGTAATATGAACACAATTTTTTCCGGTTATAACACTGTTTGTATCCAGTTCATATTCCGCACGCGAACTTTCCAAACTATATAATTCCCAATTAGTTAAGCCGTTATCAAAATAATTATTTGTAAGCATCTCTGTTCCGTCCGGTAAATTTTTTCTTTTATCGTCTTCCGGAACTTCTTTTTTTACCTCTATTAAATGGACTTCATCAATCCAAATATCTACATTTGCATCTGATATTAAGCCGACATCAAAACTTAACTTGACTTGATCATCCGTATCGGTAAACTCTAAACTATCTTGAATTGATATCACCTTATTCGCTTCAAGCGCTCTTCCCAAATAACCACGCTTCGGGTCGAACGCAAGCCATGGGGAATGTGCCATGTGAACCTTTACGTAGAAATCATTTATGGCTCTATTCGTTTTTACTTGATATTGTAAATAATATTTATACCCCGGTCTAATTCCATTTGGTTCTGCTAAGTTTTGATAAAATTGGATATGATAATCTCTTTTTGTACTTCCGCTAAGCGTATTAACTCTAACATGAGCACATTTTTCTCCGGTTAATTGATTAGTACTATCTATATCAACTGTAGCATCACAGGCTGAATTTACATAAAGATTCCAATTTGTTAATCCATCATCAAAAGAATTATTAGTAATTAATTCCTGCCCTTCTGATATGCCTCCTTGGGCAAACAAAAATAAGGGAACTAACATTAAAAACAATAAATATTTTAACTGGTTATTCATTCTAAACTCCTGGTCTATAAAAATTACTATTTGATTAATAACATCTTTTTCGATTGTATCATGTTATTGGATTTTAATCTATAAAAATAAATTCCTGAACTTAAGTTGCTTCCATTAAACGGAACTGAGTATGCTCCGGCACTCAAATTTTCGTTTAGCAACACCTTAATTTCTTGCCCTAATACATTATAAACAACTAACTTTGTCATTCCTTCAGCTTGCAATGAAAAATCTATTATTGTTGTTGGGTTAAACGGATTTGGATAGTTTTGTAAAAGAGTAAAGCTTCTTTTAGAGATATCTAAGTCTCCGGATTCTTCAATGCCTGTAATACCTTCTTTATATTCGGAAATAAAAGCAACCGCATTACCACCGCTTCCCGTACCATATTTCCAATCGGAATTAAATATTACTTTCTTTCCATCCGGACTAACAGAACCCATCGGATAATTATCATAAGTTGTGCAAGAAGACCTTGCATATCCAAAATGTCTGATTATTCCGCTTTCGTCCAATTTTATTTCAAATAATTGAGTATGATTAAAATCTATATCGGTTGATACTAAAGCCCAACCTGGATTGCCAAATCCTCTTCCTGAAATATGTCCACTAAAATCCGGTGCTAAAAGTCTTGTGTATTTACCATCACTTAAACGGGCCATAGCTAAAGGTATTGTTTGAATCCAAACTTCATTCCCTTCGGTATCAATTCCAAAATCTCCGTGCTCGGAACTAACTCCAACCGTTCTAAGATAGTTAAAATTTAAATCATAGACCCTTGTTTCGTGAATGTCTCTATCATTTAGAACAATATAGTTACCACTCGGGGTAATTGTTACCCAATCTATATCACTGGAAAATGATTTTGTTGATATAACCGAATCCAATTCAATATCATAAAGAGATGCATCAACAGCAATACTGCCGCTTTCATTAGTAATAACCACATATTTATCATCGGCCGAAATATTTCCTTCCCATGGGCCGATTGTGGTTTTATATCCTTCAAATGTATGTAAAGTTGTTATTTCTTCCGTTTCAACATTAATTTTTTTAAACTGATTTCCGGTACAGAAATAAGCTATTTTCGGATCAACGTTAGACCATCTGCGTTCGGAAAGACCGCCGGAAAAATATTTATGGATACTATAATCTTTTCCATCTAATAAAAACATTCCAAAAGATAGAGATATTAAACTCATATCTGCATTCCATGCTTGAATTTTAGGATAATTTGATAATAGTTGATTAGATCCGCTTGGAACTCCGAATGCTGTCGGATCGCTTATACATGTATAATGAACACCATGCTGTGGGTCTCTAACCGTTTGCAAATACTTTGGTTTTTCCAATGTTACCGGTGGACTTGGGTTCCACGTTGTTTCCGGCGGGAAAATAGTTTCTTTAACTTCGCCTAATTCCATTAAATGAACGGCATCTAACCAAATATCTACGCTATCCTGACTGATTGCGCCCAAATCAAACGACCAAGTAACTTTTTCATTTGAACCAAATGAAACTATTGTATCGGCTATAAAAGTTACCTTGTCTTCAGCAAGAGAAAACGCCTTTGTAAAAAGAATATTTTGGGGATTTTCTTGCCGGCTTACCGACCAAAAAAGATTAGAAACAGATTTATTGGCTTTTGCAAAAAATTGAATATGATATTCACTTCCTGCTTTTACAGAATCGAGCAAATTTTTCTGATATAATTGTATTTGCCTCGGATTATCAGCAGAAGTTTTATTTACTTTTATATGAACGCTATTTTTACCTTCTAAAATATTATTAGCATCCAAATTAAATGAAGCGTTATTACTATCTGCATTTAACTCCCAATTATTTAAAGCATCGTCAAAATAGTTATTACTTAATAATTCAATTCCTCCGGCAGGTAAACGCGGTTCAATTATTGGTTCTGTTACAGCAATAAAATGGATATCATCAATCCAAAGTTCAATATTATCGTTTTTAAATGATGCTAAGTCTATAGCGAAATAAACATTCTCGTCTGTTTCTTTTGCTTGAAATTCATAACTAAAATGTTGAACATCTCCTCCAGTTGCTTTTACCCAACCCCAGGTAACGTAATTATGATAATCCGGTTCTTTATAAATAGTCCAAAAACCTTGCTCGATATTTTTGTTTACTTTTAGATTAAAACTAATATAATAGAAATTTCCATTTTTTACTCCGCCAGGAATATTATGTTGATTCAATTGAATTTTACCACTCGGATAATCTCGATATGGATTGTGTACCGTTATGTGAACACAATTTTTACCGGTAATAACGCTATTGGTATCCAGCTCATATTCTGCCCGTGTACTATCTAAACTAAATAATTCCCAATTATTTAAGCCATCATCAAAATAATTGTTTGTAAGCAATTCTTGCCCTCTTGGTAAATCTTCTTGAGCCATCAAAAAAATCGGGAAGAATAAACACAAAGCGGTAAATAAAAATTTTCTCATTTTCTTACCTATTTAATTATTTGCATTTTTTTAGTTAACATTTGGTTATTGAACTTTAAATTGTAGAAATATACAGCTGAAGATAAATTACTTCCATCGAATGGAACCGAGTATGAGCCTGCACTTAATTTTTCATTTAACAATACTTTAACTTCCTGACCTAATACATTATAAACTACTAATTTTGTCATTCCCTCAGCTTGCAATGAAAAATTTATTATTGTTGTTGGGTTAAACGGATTCGGATAATTTTGAGAAAGGAAGAATTTATTTAACACACTAGTTTTTTCATTATCTATTCCCGTTGTTATATATGCCTTTACTCCATATTCCATTGGAGCTTTGCCTGCTTCGAAAGCACCAATATCCGGAGCAGAGCCTTCATAACCATCTGTAAAATTCGGAATAACTTCTCCTGTATCATATCCTAAACTTTGACTGCTTAAACTAAAATCAGCAGTCATATTTTCATAATTAAAATTAGCATTTTTAATGTAAATCGGAGTTCCCTTTATTGAATGTCCGCCATTATTATTTGGATAGCCTCCGGAATAAAGATCGTAATTATAATTATTATCACTGTTTTCGGAACGGATTGAAATTGAATTAATAGCCGAACTCCCGACATCCAAAATATTATTCCTAGTTGTACAATGTTTTATATAACGATTGGCTGCATCGCTTACGCCTATTCCTCCGGCACCTTCGTTGTTCGGTTGTAAAATTGTATTATTAAAAACATACATGTGTCCGGTCATCCAATCTATTCCTCCGGCATAACCCATTTTTATAAAAGGCGCATGTACTCCATAATAACTACCCGGCGGGCTATAACATTTGCCGGAAGTATTTTTCCAAATGTATAAAGGTCCAATTGATGTTGCAGCATTAGCTATCGGCAGAAAAGTATTCTCTAAATAATTAGCCCATATTCTGGTATTTCTGTTTCCACCTTCGGCTTCTATTCCGTCATCCCAGCAATTTGCAAAATAGTTCGAATATATATCCGAATCCGGTCCCGGGAAACCGCTATAACTACCATTTGTTCCACCGCCAATAATATCATTATACATATGCTCGCTATCCGACCATATTTCATTATATCTTATTACATTATTTCCGGCACTATTAAAAAATGTAATTCCTTGAGGACCACTAGGGTGGTAACCGTCATCATTTTGTTCCGCCCAACTGTTTGCATCGTAACGCGGGTGATGTATTTTACATCGCTGTATTACAATTCTTTTTATGCTTGTTGATGCAGAGTATATTCCCGCTTGGTAATTAATACCAAATCCATCTGAGTTTTTTTCTCCCCATCCGCTAATATCGCAATTTTCTATTATTACATCATGGCAGTTTATAAGGTTAATGCCATGCTTCTTTGCATTTTTAAGAGTAACACCGCGTATTATAACATAACTGCCTCGTATATTAATACAATAATCATAATTATTTTCTACATCTATTGTAGCATTAGTTCCGTCTATCAAAATATATCCATCCTTGGTACCTGAATTATAAACAGAATAAGTTCTACTTCTATTGCTTAAAGTAATTGTGTCATTTACCGGAAAATCTTCCGTCCAAGTTGTTGCTAAAATTGTTTCTGTTGCGGAAGTTCCTTCTAATGTTAAATTAATTTCGTAGGTTGTATTTGGGATTAAGTTAACAATGCTTCCTCGATAGTCGGATATTTCATTAGTTGTACCGCCAATCGGATTATACTTCATTGGAAGACCGTCGTACCAAACGGTTGTTCCTTCTTCACGATATTTTAGGAGAACAAGTTTGCTTGCCGAACCACCGCTTGGAGACCAATAAACACCAATAGTTTCAAAAGTTGATACCGTTGTTGGTGTACCCGCAATTAACTCATTTAATATAATAAATATGCCTAATATCATAAAAAAGAGTTTTCTGTTTTTCATATTTTATTTCCCTTAGAACCTTTCAATAGCATCATCATCAGTGCGTATGTAATCTTGAGATAAACATCTTTGCACTTGTGTAAAGTAACTGTATTTTGTCGGCAAATGAACCCTCACACCAACCCTCTCCCAAAGGGAGAGGGAGCACAGTCCCTATCTTTTAAGAGAGGGGTTGTCCAAAGGACTCCTTTGGAGGGGTGAGTTTTTAGATTATCGTCATTTATAAATTAACATAACACTAGATATTTAATTATCTATTTTAACGGAAAACGATTTACCGGTTTTTTCAATTTTAATCCGGTTTTTATCGGAATTATATTCCCAACTATCGGCACCAATAACATTACTCGGTTTTTGGGCTGCTTTTACCAAAAGTATGTAATTATCTTTTTTATCCGAATTAATTTCAATTTCTATTTGTTCGTCATCCGCATTTACTTTAATTTCAACATCCCTATATTCCGATCCTCCGCCAATAGGTTTATGAAAAGTATATTCGCTTTCATCATTCGGATAGATTAGAATAGTCTGTTTATTTACTGAGTTTTCATCTCCATGTCCGGTAACATTGTTTTTAACATTCATCGGAATAATTGCACCGGCTCTAATAAATATAGGATACTTATCTAAAGGATAATTTTGTGTAACTACTTCCCCTGAGTTGTATTCTTTATCTGTCCAAAAATCCAACCATTTATCTTCCGTATTAGGGAAAACAACCATAACCAAATTATTGCTACTTGTAATTGCTTTTACAAAAATATCGTTGCCCAAAGTGTGACTTTCATTTTTGAACGATGTATTCTTTACAATTGAGCCACCTTTTAAGTGAGAATCAACACTATTTGAAAAAATGTAAGGAGCTAACTCATCATGAAGGGTTGCAAAATATCTGTAAATATTTTCTGTATCTTTACCGTGAAACCAAGGGAGATGATTTGTTAAAGCTCCGTTTGCTCCGCCATTTATCATTACCGGACACATACTGCCAAATTGTGCATAGCGGGTAAATTCATTTTTGTCAGGATATTTTTTATTGTATCCGCCAATCTCACATGCTAATGCTCCGTATCCAATTCTTGCAGATTTATAAATATCTTGTATTTGTAAACGTAACCCTCGCCACGAGCCTGAACAATCTCCGCTCCAAGAAACCATAACATCTTCAACATTGCTTGCAGCTCCGGTTTGATGACTATAACCACGTGCAAGCATTACACCATTTTTATTTCTCGATTTAACATATTTTGAAATATCGTGATAATATGAAATGCTAAATTCTTCATTTGAAAGAAGTCCGATAGATGTTCTAACATTTTCACCAAATGCATAAGGGCTATCATCCGCTTTAACTCCATCCAAATTGTAATCGGCAAAAGCTTTATCCAATTGCCGGTGCCACCATTTTTTTGCTTTTTCATTTGTATTATCTATGTGAACTCCCTCACCTTTCCACCATAATGAATTTTTCCCTTCATTAACAGCATATCCATTCTTAATTACATAATCGTAAGACGGAGTTTTTTGTACCGGAACATCTTTTCCTGTAATATTCATTGCTCCGGTAATCCAAACTATAACTTTTACATTCATATTGTGCAGAGAATCAATCATTTTACGAGGAGCCGGATATTGTTTTCTATTCCAAATATAATCATTGTAAGACATTGACCAAGGACTATCAATAATTATAGCTCCAACAGGAATGTTTCTGTTTTTGTAAGAATTTACAAGCCTCAAAGCTACTTCTTGTGTGTTAAGGCTGTCTTCCCAAACCCACGGATGCAAAGCCCAGTACGGAACTAATGGTGGTGTTGAATCATATTTTTTTACTTGTACATCTTGCCCAAATACAAAATGACTTAAAACAATAATTACTAAAAATAATTTCGATAAACTTTTCATCAAACTCCCGGTTTTTAGTTATTTTATTTAGAATCACGTAAATAATTTTTCAGCTCTAATTTGAAATTTTTAATTCTTTGTACTGCTAACTTGCTTATTTCTTTAGCTCCGTATTCGGTTAAATGTGTATTGTCTTTTTTACCCTCAGGGTATGCAGAATATTGCTCCGGTTCAAAATTCATGAATAATTTTTTTGAACCTTCAACTCCTAAACTTTCTATCAATGGTTTTGTCATTTTTTGTAAATCGATTAGAGGAACATCTTCTTCCTCTGCCACTTTTCTTACTGCATTGGGATATGCTCCATGCGTATCAAGTAGTTTTCCATTTTTATCAAATTTACGTCGTCTGATAGGAGTGGCTAATATTGGAATTGCACCTTTATCTCTAGTTTCATCAATAAATCTTTTCAAATTATTATTAAAGCTTCCACCGGAAATTGTATAGCGTGTAGAATCATATTCCTTTTCATCATTATGTCCAAACTGAATAAGGACATAATCTCCTTTTTTTAATGAGTCAAGAACTGTTTTCCAATGTCCTAAATCACGAAAACTTTTTGTGCTTCTTCCGGACTTACCATGATTGTGAACCGTTACATTTTCATTAAAAAATGGTTGTAACATCTCTGCCCAACCGGTTAAAGGATATTCAGTTGAGTCGTATTCTGCCATTGTAGAATCGCCAATCGTATAAATATCAATTTTCTTTTGTGTGGTACATTGCCAGAGTATTAATACAACAAATAATAAAACGAATAGTTTTGCTGATTTCTTCGTAAAGATTTTCATTTATTCCTCAGCTAATTAAGCCATTTTGTGTAGGCATTAAAAATATTTTTTTTCTCTTTTAATTTTATTATTTGTAGATTTTTTTCCACATTTGTTTTTGCGTACGAAGCTTTTACAACAGCAAAATTTTTATCCGACATTTCCCCTGATAGTTCTTTGCTCATTTGGTCGTGAGCATTTACAATTAATAATTTATTTGGTACCAATAAAGCTTCAAGATTGGGTAAATCGTATTTGCTTAATACACCGGGAATAATCGGATACATAGGATTTACTTTAAAAAACTTATTTGTAACAACAGAGGCATACGAACCCAAAGGACTAATTAAAGCAACTTTGGAAAATGAATTTTCAAATGCAGCTGCATGTAGAAGTGCCGGAGCAATATCACCTTTTGCAATAGCATAAATATTTTCGCTACTAATTTCTTTTTTGTTTTTTAAGAAATTAACCAAACGTTGAATATCCGCAGCATGTATTCCTATAATGCTAATTCCCGTAACAACCGGTCCGCCCCATTGCGGATCGGAAATTTGTCCGTAATCCGAGAACTTGCTTCGTGAAAAAACATCTTGTTTCATTTCACCAAAGCCTATCAAATCAGCTGCAAGAACTGTATGACCTTGTTTTACAAACCACTCAATTTCGGAAAGCTCCGCAGACTTACCTTTCGGATTTAAATAAACAATTGGCGAAGCGCTAACGTTATTGGGAATAAATAATAAAAATGGAATAGGAGAATTAGTTGTACCATTAATAAAATACTTTTCAACTATGTATCCTTCATTCTTATAACTACCGGTAAAGACCGCACCATTTACATTTTCCGGTTTTTTATAACCTGTTATTTTCTTTGCCGATTCAATTATGGTTTCTGTTTCATTAATTTTATTAATAGCTTTTTCCGCTTCTTTTTTATTCAGGCTATAAATAGTTTCACCGCCAAGCGAAGTTATTACTTGTCCGGTTTTTGTGATCTTAAATTCTTCGGGAGTTAAGTATTCAACTTTTTCATCAACAGAACTTCCAGGCATATTTAATTGTTTTTGAAAAAATGCATAAAGTGCTTCCCTATTTTTCTTTGTTGATTCGTGAACGCCAAAATCTTCAACTCTGTAAAAGTTATTCCCGGCGTTATATGCATTATAAACTTTTTTAACTTCTTGTTCTGTCTCTCTTGAGCCTTGCATACTAAAGAAATCGCGAGTTGTAGTTATTTGCAGTGCAGGCTTGGGTGCGCGTATTTCAAGTAAATCTGCATGGTCTAAACCTTCTTTAATACCATGATAAAAAACTTGCTCGGCATCTTGCGGACCAATTGTTTCCCAAAGTCGTTTAAAACTTGTTATATAATTTTCGGGGGCTGCCGCTTTTATTCTACTATCGAATGCAGCAATGTAGGAAGATTGTGTTCCACCACCGGAACGACCGGTTATTCCAATTCTATTAGGGTCAACTTCCGGACGTGTTAATAAATAATCAACAGCACGTATTCCATCCCAAATCATATATTTAGCTAAAGAAGTTCCAATTAAAAAACATTGTGTTCCTTCGTAGGAATGTTCGCTTGTGCAACCTCCTATTACAGATTTACCTAATTCGGAATTATAGTATTGCATCCTCTCGCCTTGGCTAACCGGATCAAAACTAAATACTATAAAACCTTTGTTAGCAAGGTTCATACAAACTTGCTGATATATTTCGGTCTTTATTCCAAGTATTGAATGTCCGCATGTATAGATTATTGCCGGCCTTTTTCCGGTAATATTATTCGGGATGTACATTGCTGCCGTAACATAAAACTTCGGTTGCGATTCAAATATTATTTTTTCTATTCGAAAATTTTCTTTTTTTATAATACCTACTACTTTGGCATTCAATGGGGTTTTCTGTGGGAACTTGCCAATTACTTTAGAAAAGAGTTTTCTTACTTTTGCTTGACGAATTTTCCAATCGCTCTCTGTTTTTAATTTGGATATTTCTTCTTCTCTCTTATCCAAGAACTTATGAGCAGCGTTAGAATAGAAATGATATAATGAATTTTCAACATCGGAAAATTGTATCCAACGGTTAAGAACACTTAAATCTTGTTCTTGTGCATTTGTTATTATAGTTATTGATGCTAATATTAGCAGCAGGAATAATCTTTTCATTTTTACATCCTTCTAAAATAATAAGAACCTATATTGGAATATTTTCGTTAATAAAATCGGAAGAGAAAACAGTTTCACCTTTAACAATTGTTTCTTTAATAACAACTCTATTATTTTCAATTGTAAATAAAATTAAATCGGCACGTTTATTTTTGGCAATCTCTCCTATATTATTAAAGCTATAAAGCTTAGTAGGATTTTTTGTAGCCATATCAATTGCATCTTTTACGGAACAACCGGTAAATTTCATTATATTATTAACACCATGGATAAGAGGCAAAGAAGCTCCGGCAAAACATTTTTCTTCAACCAAATTAATTACGCCTTCCGGTGTTAATTCCACTTCTTTTCCGTCCCATTCATAAATTCCGGCAGGTAATCCTGCAAGTTTTGTAATATCCGAAGTTAAAATTATCCTTTCTTTTCCTTTTGCTCGTAAAAATACTTTTACCTGATTGGGCTTAAGATGAAATCCGTCAACAATAATACTTGCCATTAATCTATCCTCGGCAAGTTGACTCCAAAAAGGATTTTCGAACCGGTTGATTGTATTTGCACAACCGTTTCCTAAATGTGTTACAGTACTTGCACCGGCATCAACAGCTTTTTTAATTATTTCCGAAGAAGCATTGTGATGTCCCAAAGCAACAACAATATTATTTTCAACACATTTTTTTATAAACTCAATAGCACCGTCAAGTTCCGGAGCAACTGTAATATGAATAATTTTCCCTTCGGCAGCTTCGTTAATTTTTTGAAACTCATCCCAATTTGGTAAACGAATATCTTCGGTTGTATGAGCACCACGATAACCATATTCAGGGGAAATATACGGACCTTCAAGATGAAATCCTGGTATCGACATTGAAATTTCCTGATGCTTACTTGCTTCAGCCAGATTAGCAAATGCTTTAAGCAACACATCATTTGGAGCCGTTATGATTGTAGGTAAAAATGTAGTTGTTCCTGTTTTCCGCAAGCCTCTTACTACCATTAACATTTTTTCGGTTGTTAATGTTGTCTCAGTAAAATCAACACCCAAATAACCATTTAGTTGATTATCAAAAAGTCCGGGTGCAACATAAAAACCATTTGATTCTTCAGAGAAGTTATCTAAAGAATTAATTCCTGTTATGTATCCGTTATCAATTTCAATTGAAACAGGTTTTCCATTCGAGTATAATAAAGCTTCTATTTTTTTCATTTTTATTTAACCTTCGGTAATAATTACTTAATTATTTATACATATTTTATTTATTCGGAATATTTCTTCCACTACTAAAATCGTGGATTAATTTTAAGGTATTTGCATAATTCCCCATGCCAGAAGGATTAAAGCACCAACAAAAATCCAAGCATAAAAGAATCCGGAAATATCTTCGCGATATCTTTGCCAAAAATTTTCCCAACGCTTTTTTGTAAACCATGTTGATACATCAACTAATATTAATGCTTGTCCGTATTTTGAAGCTAAAGGTTTTTTACCATTTTCCATTTTATCTTCATCGGATAACTTTTCCAGATTTTCAAAAAATTCATCTATCCTTTTGCTATCCTCCGGTTTAGTTAAAAGACTAACAATAAAAAAGAATGCAAATCCGGCTAACATTGCCCATCCAAACAAATCGGGGAGCCAATCGTAAACTATTTCCAATTTACCGGATGCTTGGTAGTTCAAAATGTAGTACACAATAAAAGCAACAGTAACCCCTACAAAAGCACCATACCGGTTTGCGCGTTTCCACAAAATACCTCCAAAAACCATAATTCCCATAAATGCAGCAATGGTTTCAATAAACAGAAAAGCATACAAAACACTATCCACATAAAAAGCAAAAGCAACACCCGCTAAGGTTAACACCAAGCTGGATATTCTTCCCATTAAAAGAAGTTGTTTATCAGTAGGATTTGTATTTATAAATTCTTGGTAAAAATTCTTTGCAAATAATGCTCCTGTATTAACCATAGAGTTTGAAGCCGACGACATATTTGCCGCAAGAATTGATGCGACCATTAAACCGGTAAGTCCGGGAAACAAAAGTACGCGGGTTGCATATCCGAAAGCCATTTCAGGGTCTGTTAAACTTTTTCCGCTTTGCACAATTAGAGCAGCAACTATTAAACCGGTTATTGCCCAACCTATAGTAACGGTTCGTTTAACAAAAGAACCGTAAGTTTGACCAATACGTCCGTCTCTTTCCGTATTTCCTGTTGCGCACATAGAAACCATGTGCGGTTGAGCCGTTATTCCAATCACTCCATTTACGGCAAGCATTATAATAGTAAAAAAAGTTACTCCGGTTGAAGCATTATATAAATCAAAGAAATTTTCAGGAAGACTTGCCCTCATTCCGGTAAAGCCTCCAACTTCCGATAATCCCATTGGAATGAGCATTACGGAAAGAATAATAATCATAAATGACTGAATAAATGTTGCATAAGCAGAGGCTACCATTCCACCAAAAAAACTGTAAATAATAAATGCTGCCGTCATCCCTATAATTACTCCATCGGGTGAAATCATATTATCAGTGGCAACTGCAATAACTTTACCGGCACCTTTCAACATTGCACCTTGTCCGAAGGTAAAGAACATAATTGCAAAAGTTGAATAAAAAAGAGCCATTTTTTTACCATATCTGCTTTCAACTATTTCGCCTACTGTTGTTTTCTCACTACGTCTATACCACGGAGCTATTAACCAATAGAAAGGAGTGATTACCATATTTTTCCATTGATACCAAATTGATGCAAAACCCATTTGAAAACTTGCGCCGGTTTGAGCAACAAAATTTTCGGCTTGTGTGCCAGCACCAAAAGCTTGTCCCATCATTATCCATTTATTAAATTTACGTTCGCCCCTAAAATATCCGTCACTATTTTTTACTTTTTTTGTCAGCCACAATCCGTAACCTGTAATGCCAACAAAATATCCGATCACTATCAAAATATCCAACCAATTAAATCCACTATCCATATATTTATATTCACCTTATTTATAATTATTTATAATATAAAATGTAAAACTCTTTCTCCTAATCACACTTTATACTTTCAAGAATAATTTATTTTTATATAAGAAATACAGAAACAACCATACTAATACTACCGAACTAAAAGAATCTAAAACAAGAACCCATTCTTTAGAAATAAAATTGCCGTAGAAACCCGAAAACAATTCATGTGCGGTATATTTAAAATCAATAAACCGATATGCCAAATAAATTGCCAAAGAATTTAACCCTATCACTTTAAAAAAGAATGCCCATTTAGTATATTTTTTAACATCTACTAACCAATAAAAAAGAGTCATTGCCAAAAAAGATGCACCGCTTGTTACAAGAATAAAAGAACTTGTCCACATCTTTTTCATTATTGGGAAGTGCAAACCCCAAATTAAACCAATCGCTAATAGAGAAACACCAATTATCGACATAAGTTTTATTTTTTGTGAGGAAGAACTATCACTATTTCTCAATATATCGCCTGCCCATGCTCCCAAAACAGTTATGGTAAACGAAGGTAAAAATGTAGCCATTGCATTTTCGTCATACACACCGTTTATTAAACGTCCCGGCATAATAGTTCTGTCAATCCAACCGGCAAAATTACCTTCCATACTTAAATTACCTGCACCAAAACCGGGCACCGGAATTAAAAACATAGCCGCATAATAGCCCAATAAAATTCCGGCAACCCACAACAATCTTTTTTGCCATGAATAATTGAGGTACAGAATGGTAGTTAGAAAAGTAGCCATCCCAATTCGTCCTAACACACTTGAATATCTAATATGTGCCGGGTCAAAAATGTTTACCGGACTATTTTTATAGATAAGTCCTAAAAACATTAAAAGGATCATTCGGTTAAATGCTTTTTTATATATTGCTTTATTTGATGCCCCTTTACGTATTTGACTATTAACCGAAAACACTAAAGAAATTCCTGAAATAAATAAGAAAAGAGGGAAAATAAAATCGAAAAAAGTAACCGGTTTTAGCCACTCCGGGTGTTCCATATTATAAGC
>JALSTL010000061.1 GCA_026983755.1 Melioribacteraceae bacterium
AATTATCTTTGGAAAATCATCCTATATTTGGTCACAGAGGTGAACAAATTATAAAATCTCTTGTAAAAAATAATTGGGAATTGAATAAGTAATTATCAAATTGGGACACAGATTATTATTATTGATTTTTTATGATAAAAATTCAAAAAGGAATTTCTAATTTTGAAATGATATCTTTAATATTATTTTTATTACCACTTTATAATTTGCTTTAACGCAGAATAACATATAAATATTTTAGATATTACTTTTTAGCAAAGTAACACCGGAGGCACTTCTCTTCCTTTGATAACGGATTTTATAAAATTAGACTATGTATTTACCTGGTTAATTCGAGGAGCAACAAAAAAATTAATTGTAATCGTTTAACAATATTCCGGCTAATCTCTTTAACTCCGCTTCGTTTTTCTTAATGGAATATTTTAACTCTGAAATTTTATTTTTTGAGTTTATCAAATTAAGTTGAGCAACTCTAAATTGTGTTAGTGTTACTTTTCCTAAATTGTAAAGATCTTTTGTTTTTTCAAAATTAAGTTGTGCGGTCTTTAAGCTGCTTTGTTCTAAATCAAGAGCTATTTTATTAACATCATACAATTGGTAAACATTGGATATCGTATTAAGTAGTATAAGTTTCTCATTCTTTTCCGCAAGTTGAGCATTATCAAATTGTATCTTACTATTTTGAAGTTGAATAGCGTTGCGAAATCCGTTGAATAAATTATAGGATAGTTTTAATCCGGCAAAAAAATTACGATTAGGATAATTAATATTTATATCAAACTCATTTGCCGTAGTATTTAATCCGTAACTTCCTTCAAGAGATAACGAAGGAAAAAACAATGAACGTGAAATATTCACTTCAGCTTCAGCTAAATTGATTTTTTCAAGAGCTGATTTATATTCGGCATTATTCTTAAAAGCTAAATCAGTTAACTCTTCTTCGGTTGGCAATACCTCGAAGAATACTTCACTATTGACTGTAAATGGTAGAGTTATATTTCGGTTAAGCAATTTATTAAAATTTTGTTTTGCTTGGATAAGATTATTTTTAATTGTAATAAACGTTAAACTGTCTCTATTAAAATCAACTTGGGCACTTAAAAAATCAATATTTCCACTTTGTCCAAATTCTAATTTGTTTTTTTGTCTTGCTAACCTTTCTTTTGAAATTGTCATTGACTCTTTAGTAATGTTTAATTGGTCTTGTAAATTTGCAATACTATAAAACAAATTAATAACTCTGACTATAATATTTTCTGTGATAGCTCTTGTATCATAATTACTAATTTCTCCTGATACTTTTAATTTTTTAAAAACAGAATAATTGCTTAAACCATCAAACAGAGTATAACTTGCTCTTATTCCAATATTGTTTACAGTAAAAGAAGAATAAGTTTTCTTACCAACTATATTACTCATATTATCGTTGTATGTTGAAGAAGCTACCAAATCCAACCGCGGCAAAAAATTTGCATTCCCAATATTGATATTATTTTCTGCTATTTTATTGTTATTATTAGCAAGTTGAATATTCAAATTTTCCTTTAATGCAATATTTATACTTTCTTTTAATGAAAGAACTTCTTGAGCATGTAAAGAGTAAAGCATTGATAGTAAACTGAATAATAGTCCTACTGTAAATTTCATTTAATACTCCAATAAATTTTATTCATACTTTGCAATTGCTCTCATTTCTTTTATTGCCGGTTCAACATCTTCTTGAGTAACGTTTTTGTGTCCCATTAATTTAGCAAAACGAACCTTGGTTGAGTTTGCAACTTTAAGCAATGCCGGTAAAAGTGTTAATGTTAATCCCGTACCTACTAATAAACCGTAAGAAACGGAAATTGCCATTGGCGAAAGAAATTGAGCTTGAAAACTAGGTTCAAAAACCAATGGTCCCAAACCAGCTACTGTTGTTATTGTTGTAAGAATTACAGGTCTAAATCGATTGATACCTGCATTTCTTAATGCTTCTTCAAATTTTTGTCCTTCTCTCAAATACCGGTCAAACGCACTTACAAAAACCAATGAATCATTAACTACAATTCCAATTAAAGCAATTGCACCGAAAGCAGAAAGTAAACTAAAAATATAGCCTTGAATAAAATGTCCCCATAAAACTCCGATAAATGAGAAAGGAATTATAACATAAACAACCGCAGCTTGAAAGAACGATCTGAACGTTAATACAACTATCATGAACATTAACATTAAAAACGGAGGACCTATATAAGCAATTGATTTAAACGTTTTACCGCTATCTCTACTTTCTCCTTCAAAGCCCCAAGTAACATCGGGATACTTTTCTTTTAATTCCGGAAGAATATTTGCCTTTACATTATTAAGTACATTAGTAACAGATACGTTCTTATTAGCTACATCAGCTTCAACTTTAATAACTCTTTGTCCGTTTATATGATTAACGGCAAGTATCCCACGGTCAATCCAAATATTAGCAATTTCACTCAATTGAAATTGTCTTCCGTCCGGCAGTTTAATTCTCATATTTTCAAGTTGATTTATAGTACGCCTTTCATTTTCAGAATATCTAACCCAAATTCTAACTTCATCAATTCCTCTTAAAATTCTTTGAACTTCTTTACCAAAAAATCCACCTCTAACTTGCTCCATAACTTGACCGGTTGTTAATCCTAAATTATAAGCTTTTTCTCTTAGTTCAATGTTAACTTCTCTTAGTCCAGGCGGATCATTATCAACTACATCTTTAAGTTTTGTAATTTTTCTTAATTCATTTTTTAATTCTTCTTTCGCATTCCTAAGCTGATCCAGCTGAGTACTTTGAAGAGCAATAGAAACAGGAGCACCAAAAAAACTAACACCTCCAATTTGTAATTTGGTTGCGTTCTTTACTTTTCCAATTTTTTCTCTTAGCAAAGACTTAACTTTAGAATTATCATAAAAGCGTTCTTCACTTCCGGCCAAGTTTATTCTTACTGAGCCTTTATGAGTTCCCGGTCCAACAGAACGAATTACATTTTTTACCAATGGTTTTGCATCAGGAAATTTTTCCGAATATTCATCGTTTATTTCCCAAGCCTTTTTCTCTATCATAACTAAAATGCTATCAGTAATATTTACGCTTGTCCCAGCCGGCATTTCTAAACTATTTGTAACATTATTGAATTCTAGAGCTGGAAAAAAAGTGGTTCTAATTATATTCCCTTTAATTGCACCTATTGTAATTATAAATAAAGCAATTGGTATGGCAATTATTACAAAAGGATGCTTAATGCTGAAATTTAGTACCGGTAAATAGACTTTATCGCGAACCAGAAAAATAAATTTTTCTGCTTTTTCCAAAATACCTTCTTTCCGACCATTTTTATGATGAAGCGCTTTAGAATGAGCAATATGCGAAGGAAGAATCATAATTGTTTCTAAAAGTGATATTAAAAGAGTAGTGCCTACTACAAAAGCAAGGTCTTTAGCCCTGTCGCCTAGCTTTCCTCCAATAAAGAAAAAAATCAT
>JALSTL010000062.1 GCA_026983755.1 Melioribacteraceae bacterium
CACGAAAAAATAAAAGAGCGGCAAAATATGCTCACTATTTTATGGAAAATCCGCAAGTCTTTTTTTCCACAATTTTAATTTCAAATAATATTGTAAACATAAGTTTTGCTTCGTTGTTAACGGCAATTTTATTGTCCGCTTATAATTTTAGTAATCTGTCTATTTTGGTAATTTCAACAATAGTACTTTTATTATTCGGAGAATTAATTCCAAAATATATTGCAAGAGAATTTGCCGATAGTTTTGTTATTACATCCTCAATTCCGCTTAAAATAATTTCCAAAATATTATTTCCGTTTGTTCACGTTGCATCATCAATAACAACAATACTTACAAACACCAGAGACATTACCAAAGATGATGAAATTTCCGTTATACAAAAAGATGACATTCATACATTGTTGGATGAAAGTTCAGATGCCGGAAATGTTGACGAAGAGGATACCGATATACTAAAAAATATAATTGATTTAGGTGAAAAAAAGGTTTACGAAAACATGACACCGCGTACGGATATTATTGGCGTTGGTATTGATGCTACAATTGATGAAGTAATTCAAACATTTACGGATTCAGGTTACTCTAAGCTTCCGATTTATGAAGAAAATTTGGATAATATAAAAGGTGTTGTTTATGTTTATGACCTTTTCAAAAATCCCAAAAATTTAAAATCCATTATCAAAGAAATTTATTTTGTACCAGAGACAAAAAAAAGTTTGGATATGCTTAATGAGTTTTTGGAAAAGCATGTTTCAATAGCAATTGTTGTTGATGAATTCGGAGGCACGGCCGGTTTAATTACAATTGAAGATATAATAGAAGAAATGTTCGGCGAAATTCAAGATGAATATGATGAAGAACCCGATGTTTGTAAAAAAGTATCCGATAATACTTATGTAATAAGCGGAAAGGTTGATGTGGATTTTATAAACGAAGAATTTGAGTTGAATATTCCCGAAGGAGAATATGAAACCCTTGGCGGTTACATAATAACAAAATTAGGTCGCATACCCGATAGAGGTGAAAAAATTAATATCGATAATTTTAATATTATAGTTTTACATTCAACTAAAACAAAAGTTAATTTGGTTAAAATTATTATTCAACCTAAAGCAAAAGAAAATAAAAATTAAATAATTATATATTAAATAATTAAAACTTTTAGGATATATTTAATTTGCTAACTTTACCTATACTCACAAAAAGAATTATTACGCCAAACCATTGAACGATATCCAAAATGTTTCCTCTTAAAAAATATTCCAACAAAATAGCGGTTAAAGGAAAAGCCAATTCCAATATTGTGGAAGAAGAAGCGGAAGTATATTTAAGACCGTAATAATAAATAAACATAGCCGGCCCGCCCGTTGTGAATGCTATCAAAAAAAATGTAATAATTTGTGAATTGGAAAAAGACGAAACCAAATTTGTTTCTCCGTAAAAGATAACAATTGCAAACATAAATATGGAAGAAAGTATATATCTTAAATAAGTGGCAAGTTTAAAATTACTATTTTGTAAAGCACGTTTACTTAATACGGTGGAAAGTCCGAAACTAAATGCCGCCAAAAGAGAAAACATTGCCGCCATAAAAGTTTTGTTGTCTGTTGAAATATCCGGAATTGAAAAACCGAAAGCCATAATATAAGCACCGGCAATGGCAAGCGAAGACCATAAAATAAATTGCTTATGTAATTTTTCTTTTAATAAAAAAACAGCGAAAGCAATTGCAAATACCGGTTGTAATTTTTGAATAAGAATAACTATTGATAGATTTACAAAATTTACATAAAAAAGTGCTTTTGTTATTGCTAAAATTCCAATTACTCCACCAAAAAGTGCAACTCCAATAAACGAAAGCCAATCTATAAGATTAAGTTTTTTTACAAGTGCAAAATCTTTTAGTAAAATAGGAAACAGATAAATGGAAACAATAATGCTTTCGGTAAAAACAACAATTGAAACCGGTAAAGCATTTAACGACGGTCTTAAAACTATTCCGTCAATTCCCCAAAGTATAGCGGCAAAAATAATAAATACCGGAGCAAATTTATTCATTACTGCAAATAATCTTTTAATAAGTGAAATGAAATATAAGCATTTTTTATCGGAAGATGTGTAATTAAAAAGATTAAAGCAAATTATTTTACGTTTTGCAAAAATCCGTTTGTGCCAATTATTTTCGGTTTAAATTTTTAAGGTTTTTTCTAAGCAACCAAACTGTTTTGAGAATCAAATAGTTTTTTATAGAAACCGTTTAACTTTAGTAATTCAACATGGTTTTTGGTTTCAACAATATTTCCGTTTCTCATAACAGCAATTTTATTTACATTTTTCAGATGTACCAAACGGTGAGTAATAATAAGTACGGTTTTTGTTTTAGCCAATTCATAAAATGTTTTCATTAATTTGGATTCGGTTATTGCATCCAAATCCGAAGTAGGTTCATCGAAAATAATTATGGGAGTATCTTTTAATATTGCTCTGGCAATCGAAATCCTTTGACGTTGACCACCGCTAATTTTTAAGCCTTGTTCTCCAATAAGTTCATCATATTTGTTTGGCAAAGTTTCAATAAAATTATGCAAGTCTGCCTTTTTGCATGCCGAAATAATTTCGTCTTCGGTAGCATTCTGTTTTGCAAATCTTAGATTTTCTTTTATGGATAAATTAAAAAGGTGAGTATTTTGCGGGGCAACGGCAATTAGATTATTCAATATTTTATCGGAGATATTTGTTAAATCTATTCCTCCTATTAAAATATTTCCCTTGTCATATTGCCAAAATTTTACTAATAAATTTATTAAAGTAGATTTTCCGGCACCACTTGTTCCTACAATTGCTGTAATACTTTTTTCAGGTAATGTTAAAGATAAATTTTCATATATTTTATTTCGCACATCATAAGCAAAGTGAATATTTTTAAATTCTATATTGAATTTATTAGGTATTTGCTCATTTACAACTTTTAAATTGACAGGTTTTATATTTTCCACTTCAAAAACTTCTTCTGCAGCTTTAGCTGTTTTTTCTAAATATTGTAAAGAAGCCGGTAACGGAAGCACCGCCTCAAAAACCGCCATGGTACCAAGAGCCAAAACGGATAAATAAACGCCGTCTAAAAAACCGGAAGTTACATCCGGTATTGCTATTGTTAAAATAAATACAACGGCAAAGTTCATTAAAAGTCCAATTAAAGAATCGTTTAGTCCGGAAATTAATGCCATTCGTCTTTGTAAAGAAGTATATTCTTCATTCAACAAGTAAAAAGTCTTACAATATTTTTCTTCTTGTCCGTAAACCAATAAATCCGCAACACCTTGAACTTGGTCAACTGCAAGCTCGGAAAGTTTTCCTTGCAATTCAACTAACTTGCTACCAATATTTTTGCTTAGATAAAATGTTAATGCGGGAATGCCAATAGCGGCGGATAAATAAAAGAAGGCAATAATCAAAGAATAATAAAAACTATAGAATCCGAATAAAAAAACGAAAAGTAACAGAACCATTATGGCAACAATTGGCGGTGAAATAACACGAACAAAAAAATGTTCCAAGCTTTCAATATCGGCCACTGCGCGATTTAATAAATCGCCACTCTTATATTTAGAAATTTTTACGGGAACAAGAGGAGCTACGGATGAAAAAAACCAAACTCTGAATTTTGCCAAAAGACTAAAAGTTACTTCGTGTGAAATATATCTTTCTATATATCGGAAAATACCGCGGGAAATTCCGAAAAACCTTACGCCCACAATACCCACTTGAAGTTCAATAATAGAAGGGTGTAATGCAGCTTTTGCAATAATATAAGCGGAGGTCATCATTAATCCTATGCTGCTACCTATTGTTAGAAAACCTACGAAAGCCGCTAATAACATCCAAAGTTTATATTCTTTTGTGATTTTCAATAATCTGAGTAGTATGTTAAACATTAATTCCTCCGGATTTATTTATCAATTTGGAATAATGTTTATTTGCCTTAATCAATTCAAAATGTTTACCGCTTTCAACAATTTTGCCTTCGGAAAAGACAAGAATATTATCAGCTTGTTTAATTGTATTTAGTTTGTGAGCAATCATTAAAACTGTTTTATTTTTTGTAAGTAACCTAATACTTTCAATCAATTCCTTTTCTGTTGCCGGGTCCAAATTTGCGGTAGGTTCATCTAAAATCAGAATCGGTGCATCTTTAAGGAATGCTCTGGCAAGAGCAACTCTTTGAGCTTCTCCACCGCTTAAACCGAATCCACGTTCTCCTATAACGGTATTAATACCATTTGGTAATGAATTAAGAAACTTATTTAATTTGGCGTATTCAATTGCTTGTTGTAATTCTTTTTCGGTAGCATTTTCTTTTGCAATTAAAATGTTTTCTTTAATTGATTTGTTGAATAAATAAGGATTTTGAGAAATCCATCCAATTTGTTTTAACCATTCTTTACGTTTAATGTTGTTTATATTTATTCCGTCAATACATATTTTACCTTGCGTGGGTTCAATAAATTTCAGCATTAAATTTACGGTTGTTGTTTTACCGCTTCCGCTTTTACCAACAAGAGCCGTAATTGTTTTGGGATATATTGAAAACGAAATACCGTTAATTGCTTTTTTATTGTTTGTATCATAAGAAAAATGAACATCTTCAAAAGTTATTTTTTTGAAATTAAAATTAAAAATTGAATCAACTTTGGCAAAGGAAACAATAGGAGTTTCCAAAATTTTGTAAATGCTTTGAGCGGCAGCTATACCTTCCATACCCGCATGGTACCGTGTTCCTAACTGTCTGATTGGATTATAAAATTCCGGTGCCATAATTAAAATAAAAAGAGCCGGTTGAAAAGCAAGGTTCCCGTTCATTAATCTCAAACCGATTTCTACAGCAATTATTGCAATACTTATTGTAGAAAACATTTCCAAAACCAAAGCGGAAAGAAATGCTATTTTTAAAACTTTCATTGTCGATTTTTTTAAGAGATTACTTATTACGGAAATTTTATTTAATACATGATTTGTTCTGTTAAAAAGTTTAATGGTTGTTAAACCTTGAATTACATCTAAGAAATAGGCGCTCATTAAACTTAGAGATTTCCATTGTTTCTTATTTAATTTTTCGGCGGCGGAACCTATAAGCATCATAAACATAGGAATAAGAGGAGCCGTTAAAACAAATACAACTGCCGAAAGTAAATCTATAGGCAAAACAAATATTATTATTAAAATTGGTATTAAAGCCGATAGAAATAGTTGTGGAATAAATTTATTGAAATAGGCATCTAATTTTTCAATTCCGTTTGTTAATGTATTTACAACATCACCGGTTCTTTCCGATTTTATATAATTAGGACCTAACTTAAAAATATATTCGGTAATTTCATTGCGGACTTTGTTTTTTATATATGTTGCTACTTTGTTGGCAAAGTTTTGTTCGAACCAAATAAACAAAGCTTTTAAAAGACTTATTATGATTACGAAGAATAATAGATATTTAACATTTGAAATATTCGCATTATGTAGAAAAACATTATCTATTATTTTGCTAATATAATATGCTTGTCCAACTACTGCGCAAGCTGCAGCCAAGCCGAAAATTACGGTAAAAATCAAATTGCTTTTTACGGGAACCGTTAAACGAAGCAATCTTTTATCGATATGCATTTTGGGTCTTCTTTCTTAGCTTAAATCCGTTAGGATAAATTTAATAGTAAACGTCCCGTAATAATATTGGGGACGTTTTTAATTATTATATTTTTTAATATTCCAATTCGGTTTTATCGGTAATGCGATGTCTAAACACCCAATAGCTCCATGCTTGATACGCCAGTACAATCGGAACAAATATTAAGGCAACCCAGCTCATTAGTCCCAACGTATAATCAGATGCCGAAGCATTGTATATTGTTAAACTCCAATCGGGGTTTGTGCTCGAAACCATAACTCTTGGAAAAAGTCCTGAAAAAATAGTTATAACCGAAAAGACAATTGTTAATCCCGTCATAATAAATGCCCAACCTTCTTTCTTTTGGTTCAAAAACCATTTTACTGCAAGTATTGATACTCCGGCAACAACAGGTACAATACCTGGGTTAACTCCAAGTTTGGTGAACATGTCGGTTTCGAAATATCCGTAAATAACAAAAGTAAAAATTGCAATGGTAGCCGGAAACCAAAGTCTTTTGGAGGTTGAACGAACTTTTTCCAAAAGTGATCCGCTAAGTTTAAGAGATAAGAATAATGAGCCGTGCAACATAAAAACCAACAAAGCCGCAATACCGCCAATTAAACCGTAGGGATTTAGCAAGGTAAAAATTGTTCCGGTGTAATTCATATTTGCATCTATGGGAACTCCTTTAATTAAGTTTGCAATAGCAACACCCCAAAGAAGTGCAGGCGTAAAACTACCGAAGAAAATTACCCAATCCCATGAATTACGCCATGAATATGTATGATGCTTACTTCTATATTCAAAAGCAACGGCTCTGCTTATTAAAGCCAACAGCATTAAAATAAGAGCAAGATAAAAACCGCTGAACATTGTAGCATACCAATTTGGGAAAGCGGCAAAAGTTGCACCGCCGGCAGTTAGTAACCAAACTTCGTTACCATCCCAATGCGGACCGATTGCATTTATAATTTGTCTTCTTTCTTTATCGTCCTTAGATAAAAAGGGCAATAATATTCCCACTCCGTAATCAAATCCTTCCAAGAAAAAGAATCCTATAAATAATATTGCAATAAGTATAAACCAAAGTGTGTTAAGATCCATTTTATCCTCCTAAGCCGCTTTAATTATTGATTCTATATTTTCTAAACCGTGTTCCTGATCTTCCATTCCGAGTTTTGCATATTTTTTCCATAGGAAAACCGTTGCTATCATTAATATTACGTAAAGGATGGAAAATGCAGTCATTGAAAAAATAATATTTCCAACGGGAACAGTAGGTGAAACGGCGCTTGAAGTTTGCATCAAACCGAAAACCACCCACGGTTGACGTCCTACTTCTGTAAATATCCAGCCGCTGGCAATTGCAATATGAGGTAAAAAGAGTGCCCAGAAAAATATTTTTAACATTAAAGGAGAAAAATTAAAATCGTTTTTACCAATTTTATATATTGCGAAAAGCATAAGAAACACCATCGCCGTACCAGCACCAACCATAATTCTAAATGTCCAATATGTAATTGCAACCGGAGGAACATAATCTCCGGGTCCATATTTTTTTTCATATTCTGCTTGTAAATTTTTAATGCCTTCTACCGGACCGGAAAATTTATTGTGTGTTAAAAAACTAAGTAAGCCGGGTATTTTTATTGCAAACACATCTTTTTTTGCTTTTTCATCTCCAATTGTAAAAAGAGAAAAAGAAGCGGGGTCTTCCGTTTCCCATAAAGCTTCTGCAGCCGCCATCTTCATCGGTTGAATTTTGGCCATATATTGTGCTTGATAATGTCCTTGCATTGTAACAAGCATAACAGAAACGAAGCCGTATATAGTAGCAATTTTAAAAGATTTTTGATATAGATGAATGTTTTTGCTTTTCTTTAATAAATGCCAAGCACTAATACCAATTACAAAAAATGCGGCTGTGCTCATACCTGCTAAAATTACATGAGGAAATTGTACCCAAACGTGACCGTTTGTAACAACAGCCAAAAAGTCTGTTAATTCTGCTCGTCCGTTTGCAATTTTATAACCGGCCGGTTGTTGCATAAAAGAATTAGCCGTTAAAATCCAAAAAGCGGAAAGATTCGAACCAATTGCAACTAACCACATGGTTGCCATGTGCATTTTTTTTGAAAGTTTTTCCCAACCGAATATCCATAACCCTAGGAATGTTGATTCCATGAAAAAAGCCAATAAAGCTTCAATTGCCAGAGGAACACCAAAAATATCGCCCATAAATCTTGAATATTCTGACCAGTTCATTCCGAATTGGAATTCTTGAATAATACCTGTAGCAACACCAATTGCAAAATTGATTAAAAGTAACTTCCCCCAAAACTTTGTCATTTTTAAATAGTCTTCGTTGTTTGTTTTAACGTATAGTGTTTCCAATATTGCAACAAACAAAGTTAAACCAAGTGTAATAGGAACGAAGAAAAAATGATAAACGGTAACAATGGTGAATTGCCATCTTGCGGCTAAAACAGCATCCATAACGTATTTTCCTTATATTATTATTATTCTGACCTAACAGTTATAATCACAAATATATTTTCCCCTTCCCGGTAAAAATATTTGAAAATCTAAAAAATTAAGTTTAAAGTACAATCGGTAATTTGAAAAATATATACGTAAAATAATTATACCGATATTTTACTATCGGAAAATGAATAAAATTGTTTACTCTTTTCAGATAAAATCTAACTCTAGAATAATTACGATGTGAAAAAAGACGGATAGGGAATTATTGCTTTTGAAAAAATTTGTTTGTCTTAAATAAAATCAACCGCATATAATTTAGGATTAAAATAAATAAAAATAAAAAGCGAAGTTGAGTAGGTTACAACTTCGCTTGCAAATAAAAGATATCGTATAAAACTAAGCACGCTTACTATGATCAACGCCTTTAAGTATTTTTAAATTCAAAACAATGAAGCGCCAAAGTTGAATTATTTTACAATTCATCATTTTATGGTCTTTTTTTGTAATTTCCATTTTTACCTCCTTTATTCGGGAATCATTTGCCAGCCGATACGGGCTTGTAGTTTATGAATAAAAGTATAGTGAATTAATTTTTTCATCCATGCACCTGCTAAACCCATTTCCATTAATGTAACAAATCTGTCTCTTCCGTTTTGATGCGGATAATGTTTGATATTAGGTACAACGGGATATAAAATAATGGTAGCGGCGGAACCGTCCCAAAGGGAATCTCCCATAGAAGCTATACATGCGGCATACATTTCGGTCATTCGTTCATGGTGAGTCATTTTACCTTTTTTAACCAAATCAATAACATTATTTGCAATAACACGACCAATAATACCGGAAACCATTCCTGTTCTTGGTGGTGCGGCTGTTATTTTTGTTCCGTTTGGATTTACATGCGGTTGCGAAATTGGTCCGGGTGGTGCAAATGCAATTCCACCGGCAAAAATATTTTTGTAGCTATCGTTTTGATAAACAGCAGGCCATGCTTCCGGTTTATTTACTAATTCGTCATAAGGTAATCCGTATATTCCATCAACTTTAATAAAACCTGCCGGGTTTGCTATTTTTGAAGAAACATCTTCTCCGTTTTTACCGACAAATTTAAATGGTTGTCCGGTAAATTGAGGTACTAACATTGCAAAGTCGTATTCGGTTTCTCCAAAGTTTCCATCAAAATCTTCCCAATATATTTTCTTGTCATCAACTTTTTTTGTGGCTCTTTGAATATTCCATTTAATTCCGAAATCTTTGAATATCGCACCGATAAAAACATCGCTGCCGACTAACTTATGTTTATATTTGGCAACAACACCTCTAACGCCGAAATCTCCCAAAGCTCTTTCGTTGGAATGATAAATTAATTCGGCTTTATCTCTTAAACCTCTATTTAATAAATCTTTATGGATATTTGTGATATATTCAAAAATTGCACCTTGACAAGTAGAAGCGGCATGACCTGTTCCTATTACCATTCTTATCTTTTCACCTTTTTTCATTCTTTCAACAAGTTCAAGATATTTATCTCTACTGGAAATAGCATGTGGTAAAGTACAAATTGAATGTGTGTAACCATGTTTTGGTCCTAAACCCGGAGTGTTTTCGTAGTTTAATTTTGGACCGGTTGCAATAATAAGATAGTCATATTCAAGTTTTACTTCGGTTTTGTCTGTTTCTTTTTCGCCTATTACAAACTGATCGTCCGGATGAATTTCGGTAGCTTTACCATGAACAAATTTAATGTTCATTTTTTTATATACCGGTTCCAACTTAAATGTGGTTTTTTCCGGTTTCATATTTCCTACACCTACCCAAACTAACGATGGGATATATAAGAAATAGTCTTGGCGATTAATAACCGTTATTTCATGGTTCCTGCCCAATGCGTTACCCAGATATAAAGCGGCAGTATGACCTGCAAAACCAGCACCAATAATTACAATTTTCGACATGAGTTCTCCTTGATTTGTTGCGTTATATATATTAAATATTTAAGGTAATCTTAAACTTAAGTAAATCTATTTAAGTTACTATCGTAGTAAAACAATAAAAACTTTAGTTAATTTTGCTGGAATGTTTTTGCTCTTTTTTCAATATAATAATTTTTTTGTAAAATACAAAAGTTTTAATTACCTTCAATCGAAAACTTTTTTACTAAGATTTTTAGTCGGTTACATGTATAAATAAGTAAAAAATAAAAAGTTTAATATTAAATATTATAAATATAAACAAAGGAAATTCGATGAAAAGTAAAAAAGCATTAAGATTTGTAATAGCAATTATTACAGTAAGTATAATTTTAATACCCGATAAACATAACGCTGCGTTTCACAAAGCCAAAGAAGAAAAAAATGCTATGGTTGTTACTGTTAGTACACCTGCTTCATTAGTAGGTGTTCGGATATTAAAAAAAGGTGGGAACGCAGTTGATGCAGCCGTTGCTGTTGGCTTTGCTCTTGCAGTAACTTATCCTTACGCGGGTAATATTGGTGGTGGAGGTTTTATGGTTATTCATTTGAAAAATGGTGAAAACACTACAATAGATTTTAGAGAAAAAGCACCTATCAAAGCTTTTAGAGATATGTATTTGGATAAAAATGGCAATTATATTCCTGCATTAAGTAAAGAAGGTGCAACGTCCGTTGGTGTTCCGGGTAGTGTTGCCGGACTTATTTACGCACTAAAAAAATACGGTACTATGGAATTATCCGAAGTTATTGAACCTGCTATTGAATTGGCCAAAAACGGCTGGACTGTGGATAAACATTCAGCCGATTCTTTCGCTAAAGCTTTACCGTTGTTTTCCAAATATCCGTCTTCGTTTAAAATATTCAGTAAGAACGGAAAACCTTTTAAGGAAGGAGATATATTTAAACAACTCGATTTGGCAAAGACACTCGAGTTAATTAAAGAGAAAGGTAGAGAAGGTTTTTATAAAGGTGTTACGGCAAAATTATTAATTAAGCAAATTCAAAAGTTAGGCGGAATAATTACTCAAAAAGATTTGGATAAGTATCAACCTGTTGAACGAAAACCTATTGTTGGAAATTATAGAGGTTATAAAATTATTTCTATGCCTCCGCCAAGCTCCGGTGGAATTATTTTGGTCGAAATGTTAAACATATTGGAAAACTATAAATTCGAAATGTCCGAATGGGGAAGCAGTAAATATTATCATAAGCTTGTGGAAGCTATGAAATATGCGTATGCCGATCGCTCTGTTCATTTGGGAGATTCCGATTTTTATCCTGTTCCTCAAAAAGGTTTATTATCTAAAAAATATGCAAAATCGATTTTTAAAAAGATAACCAACAAAGCAACACCCTCTTCATTAATTAAAGCAGGAAATCCGAAACAATATAGCGAAAGCACGGAAACCACTCATTATTCAATTGTTGATAATAAAGGAAACGCTGTTAGTGTTACAACCACACTTAATTCTGCCTTTGGTAATAAAATTGTTGTTGACGGTGCAGGCTTTTTGCTAAATAACGAAATGGATGATTTCAGTTCAAAACCCGGTGTTCCAAATCAGTTCGGATTAATTGGAGGAGAAGGAAATTCCATTCAACCTGAAAAAAGAATGTTAAGTTCTATGACACCTACAATCGTTCTAAAAAATAATAAACCGTATTTAATAATAGGTTCACCCGGAGGTTCTACAATTATAACAACGGTTTTACAAGTAATTTTAAATTGTATAGATTTTAAAATGGATATCCAAACTGCAATTGATATGCCGAGAATTCATCATCAGTGGTTACCCGATAAATTATTTTTTGAAAAATATGCTATTAATTCGGATACTGCAGAAAAGTTAAAACGTATGGGATATAAATTAGCTGATATTAGGAAAAGCTTCAGAATATTAGGTATTGCCGAAGGTATTATAATTGATAGTGAAAAGCATATTATTTACGGTGCCGCAGACCCACGTGGTAGCGGTTCGGCCGAAGGATATTAAAGTTTAACAAATTATTGGATTCAAATACTTAAATTAAAAAGAATATTTTTTTAGAATAATTGTTATTATTCAAATGGATAAAAATTTTTTAGATAATCAATTTGTTTGTTCTGATTTACCCAACATTATTTATTATCGAAAATATTTTCCATGGAATAGTAGCGAATAGTTACAAAGTTTTGTTTATTTATTTTAAAATTTGTTCAATACTGAAAAATTGATTTAACACTTTATTACTTCAACCATATTATATAATAGAAAACAGAATAATTCTAAACTATTGTAATAAAAACAATTTTTCTAATGCAAAGCATTAGGAATGGAGTAATTAAAAAGTCTCTTTAACTTAATTTCATATTAAAGTTTTATAAACAATTTCAAAATTCTAATGCATAATTTGAGTTTAACTTTGAAAATAATAAATTGATATTTTTCGTTCCCTAAAATTAAATCACAAACATTTGATATTGTAAAATAATTGTTCAAATCAGAAAACAAATATTTTCATTTCTTGATATATTAATAAAAAAATCGTATTATGTTTTTTTTACAGAGAAATTGGAGAGGTTCATAGTGAAATAAATATATTAGTATTATAAAAATTTTCTCTATAATTAACTAAACTTACCAACAAATGAGGAGTCTAAAAAATGAAAATTTTTCCATATTTAGCACACCATAAGAAAGCAAAGATTTTTTACATCCTTTCAATAGTTGCTGCCTTCGTTTTTTCAAATACTATTTTAGGTCAAAACATGGGTAAAATAACCGGTACTATTACCGATGCCAATTCCGGTAAAGTATTACCCGGTGCTAATATTATTGTAGTAGGAACACAAATTGGAGCAGCCACATCAAATGACGGTAAATATACATTAACGCTTAAACCAGGTGAATATACACTAAAGGCAACTTTTATTAGTTATAAACCCGTAAAAGCAAAAGTAACAATTTCAAGCGGGAAAACGGTTCACAAGGACTTTAAGTTAAGTTCGGATTTAATAGGAACGGACGAGGTTGTAGTTTTAGGTTCAAGAAGATTAAATAGAACTGTAGTTAACTCACCCGTACCGGTTGATGTTTTAACTGCAAAAGCCATAGAAAAAACCGGTGCAACACAAACAACAGCATTGTTAAAAATGTTGGTACCATCATTTAATCAACCTCAAAATACCATAACAGACGGTTCGGATGAAGTAAGACCGGCTGCAATTAGAGGGATGAACCCTGATCACGTTCTTGTATTGGTTAACGGTAAAAGACGACATAGCAGTGCTTTAATCCATGTTAACGGTTCAATAGGACGCGGTTCTTCCGGTGTTGATCTAAATGCTATTCCCGTAGGAGCAATTGAAAGAATTGAAGTTCTAAGAGACGGTGCTTCCGCTCAATATGGTTCCGATGCTATAGCAGGTGTTATAAATATTATATTAAAAAAGAAAGTTGGATTGGATGTTTCAGTAACTGCAGGCGAAAATATAACCACTCAACAAAGAGGCTATTCTGAAAGCGAAGGTAATATAGCCGGAGAAGATGCCTCATCGTATAGTTGGGACGGAAAAGTTGAAAGTGTGAATATAACCGACGGATTTTCAACAGACATTAATTTGGGATATGGTTTTAAAGTTAATGAAACCGGAACAATTTATTTAAGCGGTGTATATGTTAATCATAACGGAACTAATAGAGCCGGCTTGGATCCAAGACAGCAATATTTTAACACAGATTGGGCAACAACAAATACAACACCTGACCCAAGAGAAGCAAAATTTAACAGATTAAATCACCATTGGGGAGATTCCAGAACAGTTGATGTCGGAGCATTTTTTAATGCGGATATTCCATTAAAAAACAGTCTTAATTTTTACGCTTTCGGTGGATATACATACAGAAACGGTTTTGCCGGCGGCTATTATAGAAGATCACTTGATAATAGAAATGTAAGGGCTATTTATCCGGACGGATTTTTGCCGAAAATTTCTCCTAAAATATCAGACATTTCCTTAGTTGCCGGATTAAAAGGTAGTTTTGGAAAATGGTCTTACGATTTTGCACAAACATACGGAGCAAACACTTTTAACTTTAATACTTTCAATACATTAAATGCTTCGTTTGGTACGGATAGTAAAAAAAGTTTTGATGATGGTAGTCTTAAAGCCGGTCAAGCCGTTACAACGGCAGATTTTCTCAGAACTTATGATATTGGGACTGCAGAACCTTTAAATGTTGCGGTTGGTGCTGAATTCAGATGGGAAAATTATCAAATAGTTGCAGGTGAACCAATGTCTTATGAAAACGGAAAAGTGCCTATTTTGGATGGTCCGAACAAAGGTAAAGCTGCACCTGTAGGCTCTCAAGTGTTTCCGGGATTTTCACCTAAAAATGAACAAAATGAAAGCCGTACCAATTTTGGTGCTTATATAGATTTAGAAAATAATATATTAAAACAATGGACTCTTAGTGTTGCCGGCAGATTTGAAAATTACAGCGATTTCGGTTCCGCTTTTGCCGGTAAGCTTGCTACAAGATACGAATTTGTTAAAGGTTTTTCATTAAGGGGTTCTATAAGCAACGGATTTCGTGCTCCCTCATTATCGCAAGCATTTTTCTCTTCAATTGCAACAAACTTTATAGGCGGTGTTCCATTCGAAGTTGGAACGTTTCCGGTAAATACCGAAGTTGCCAAAGCACTTGGGGCAAAATCACTTGATGCCGAAACTTCAGTTAATACTAGTGCCGGTTTTACTTTTACTAAAAATAATTTCGATTTAACAGTTGACGGATATTTAATTTCCTTAAAGAATAGAATTGTACTGTCGGAAAACTTTACCGGTAGCGGAGTAAAAAGTTTTTTAAGTAACTTGGGTATTAATGCTACAGGCGGTAGATATTTTACAAATGCAGTTGATACGAAAACTTTGGGCTTGGATATAACCGCTAAGTACGGTATGCACCTTACCTCAAATTCTAGTTTAAGATTTGTTGTTGCAATGAATTTTAATAAAACGGAAATAACAAATAAAGACAAAATTAAAACTCCTTCTCAATTAAAAGCTATTACTTCTATTCCATTGATGGGAAGAGTTGAACAAGGTAGAATCGAAAAAGGACAACCGTTATCATCATGGAATTTTATGGCTAATTATAATTACGATAAATTTTCGGCAACTCTCAGAGTAATACGTTTCGGTGAGTTTTCAATTTATAATAATGATCCTACCAGAGATCAAACATACGGAAATGTTTGGTTTACCGATTTGGATTTTTCTTATAAACTTATGCAACAACTTACTTTGGCTGTTGGTGTAAATAATATTTTTGATGCTTATCCCGATAAAACAATTAAGAAAAATAGCTTCAACGGTATATTTCCTTATAGCGGTTTAACTCCTTCCGGTTTTAACGGAAGATTTGTTTATACACGATTAAAGTTATTTATGTAATTAACTTCACATTCCTACATATTATTGGGGTTCAGCCGAACCCCAATTTTTTTATAAAAATTAAAAAAAATTTTTAGTGAATGGTTTTAAAGGAATAAATAATAAAAAATTTTCTTACCAATATTACTTTATGTATAAATCAGTATCGGGATAAAAAGCTACCCAAGCAAACCAATACGAAATAAATGATTTGGCCGGCTTTAACTTAATATTACTGTTGGCGGAAATACCGAATAAATTATATTTAATATTTCCACTATCCTTAAATATCCATGGTAAATCC
>JALSTL010000063.1 GCA_026983755.1 Melioribacteraceae bacterium
ATCCTCACGCAAATATTTATCCGGCTTCGGAGAAGGTTTTGCTTTAATACCAAACATTTCCGCATGCTCCGTTAATTCTTTTAATAACGGAGTATCTTTTTCCGGAGCAATAAATTCACATCGGTAGTTTTTCTTCACAAAAGCATTACCAAAAATATGATCGAGATGACAATGTGTATTAAGTAAGTATTTTATATTTAATTTTTCCGAGCGAATAACTTCCGCCAATTGATTTTCTTCCGCTTCGGATAAAACACCAGGGTCAATAATAACAGCATCATTTGTTGTTTCATTCCAAAGCAAATATGTATTTTCTTGAAATGTATTAAATATAAATTTTTTAAGTTTTAACATAATTGTATGAAAATTTAACGTTCAGCATATGCCCAGTGGCGACTTCCAAGCACAAAGTTAATAAAAATTCACTTAACTTTAATTTTATACAATAATTTTATTTACAAGCACTTACTTGCCATTGGGTATATGAATTGTTCTCTGCCGGCATTATTCTTTTTATTTCTATTTCTTGTATTTATTTTCATTGTTTTTTTTAGCGTTGGATTGTAAGCTCTTTGCAAAAATTGATTGTAGCGTGGGCATTGAGCGTTTTTGCAATGTGCTTGACAAAAGCGTTGGCTTTATATTTCTTTCAAACTTATTTTATATTTCTTTTTTCCATATTGCCATACAACCAACACCAAGGCAATACCATATATTATTTGTCGCATATTGGCGGCAATGTTTGAGGGCATTCCTATAAAACGTAATATTTCCGGTAGCAGAATAAGAAACACGGTTGCCAAAAATATTTTCGTTTGGTTTCGCATTCCTCCGATAATTACAATACTTAAAATAAAAATAGATTCATCTACCGTAAAACTCGTAGGGTCTATATAACTGATATAATGTGCATATAAAACTCCGGCAACGGATGCTAACATTCCGCTGATTGTAAACGAAATAATTTTTGCCTTATAAACATTTTTCCCCAAACTCTTGGTAAAAACTTCATCTTCGCTCAAAGCTTTTAGAACTCTGCCGTAAGGCGACGAAACCAAATTATGAATAAGATACCAAACCAATGACGCAATAATTGCCGATAGAATAAAAAACGAAATTTTGCTATCAAAAGCAAAACCGAAAATTTTAATACTCGGAATGCCCGGAATCCCAAGCGGACCACGGGTAACTTCCTGCCAGTTGTTCATAATGGAAAATATAACCACTTGAATGCCGAGCGTAATAATGATGTAGTAATCATCTACCGTTTTAACGGCTATTTTTGATACGATGTAAGCAATAATACCCGAAAGTAACATTGCAAGCGGTAACGTAACCAAAACCGACAACCCGTAATTAACCAAAAGCAATGCGGTTGTATAAGCGCCTATACCATAAAACCCTGCGTGAGCAAGTGAAATTTGACCGCTATATCCGGCAACTATGCTCAACGATTGGGCAAGTATGGTGTAAATGGTGATTAATATGGCGAGATGTAGTATATATTCCACTTTTTTTAGTTTTGGTTTTTTAGTTTTGAGTTTTTAGTTAGGTTTTGTCGGGTTGTTTTTACTATTGATGTTAGTATTTTTATTATGGAATTAATATCATTTTTTAAGGTTTTTATTTTAGTATTTTCAATGATAGCGGCATAATCTATGAATTCCAACCAATATAATGTTTCTCTTGCTTCTTTGGAAGCAATGCTCGTCTTATAAACAAAATCCTTTTTTGTTTGACCTGCGAGTGTTTCCACAACATTAACCCCGATAGAAGTTCCGCTTCTTAAAATTTGTTTTGACAAAACATATTCCTTTTTATCCTGCATTTCCTTGTATAAATCCAAGATTCTCAAAGCAAACTCAAAACTCTTATTTTTTATAATAGATTCCTTCATAACTCTATTTTATCATTAAAAATTAAAAACGATCAACTAAACATTTAAAGGTATTTTTGAAGCAATTTTTTAAGTTCATCTTTATTTGGTAAATATAATTGATATTCTTTTGCAAATATTTGATTGTTTTCTTTCGGCAATGTGTATTCAATTACAAAATCATCTTTTTCTTTACAAAGTAAAATTCCGATAGTTGGATTTTCATTTTCCAATTTGATTTCCCTATCGTAATAGTTTATATACATCTGCATTTGTCCAATATCGCCGTGGGTAATTTTACCAATTTTCAAATCGAACAAAACAAAGCTTTTTAATAAACGATTATAAAACACCAAATCAATACGGAAGTGATCTGTGCCTGAAGTAAGCCGTTGCTGGCGTGCGACAAATGAAAATCCCTTACCTAACTCTAAAAGAAATTTTTCCAAATTATTTATTATAGCAGCTTCCAAATCGTTTTCGGAATACTTTGTTGATTCTTCAAGACCGAGAAACTCTAAAACATACGGGTCTCTTAAAGCATCGCTAATGTTTTCAACTATCTGACCTTTTTTTGATAGTTCCTTAACTCCTTTTTTATCTTTGCTCAAAAGCAATCTTTCAAATAACGAGCTGTTTATTTGACGGTTAAGTTCACGAACAGACCAGTTGTTCTCTGCCGTTTCAATTAGATAGAAATTGCGTTCATCTTCATTTTTTACACTTAATAATCTAACGAAATGAGACCATGATAATTTTGCAAGTGATGATTGCAATTTTGAGAGTTCAGATTTTGCAGACGTTGTATGCAATTTTGAAGCAGTAGATTGTACAATTGAACCCTGAGATTGGGCAAACACTGTCTGCCCTTTTTGATTTATGAATTGGGCAATCACTGATTGCCAAATTGGGAATGTCAAATAAAACTTCTTTATGAGCTTTAAATTTCTTAACGAATATCCTCTGCCAAATGATTTTGTTAAATCATTTGATAACCGTTTAAGCAATTCCGTTCCATATTCCGCTCTCTTTTTTCCGCCTTGTTCGTACTCAACAATATATCTGCCAATATGCCAATTGGTAATTACAATTGTCTGATTTACTTCCTGAACAATCCGTGCGCGAGAATCTTTTAATAAAGATTCGATTGAAGAAATTAGTACGTTATATTTTATTATTTCTCTTTTCATTTGTGCAATTCGTGAAATTCGAGTTTTAGATTTCCGCTTTTTTAATCCGCATTCCGCTAAATCCATAAGGTTTAAAATACAAAAATACAATTAATATTATGTAAGCCGTTGCATTCATCCATTTGCTATCCAAATAATAAGCCGAAAGATGTTGAGCCGTTGCCAAGAGCAAAGCCCCCATAAACAGATAACGCATTTTTCCCATTCCGCCAATTATCATTGCCACTACTGCGTAAAGCAACCAGTTAAAACCCATTGTAGGCGTCATATCCGTATCAGCGGCAATAAGAATACCGGCAACAGCCGCCAAAGCCGAACCCAAAGCAAAACTTGTTAATACGGTTTTTTCTTTTGAAATACCGAAAACAGCACTTAATTCAGGATTGGACGATACGGCTTTAATACGCTTACCCGCAT
>JALSTL010000064.1 GCA_026983755.1 Melioribacteraceae bacterium
GAAAACAACAAAATAGTTAATTCCGGAATTTATATTTACAGAGTTGTGGCATATAACAGTATTGGGGAAAAAATTGAAGAAAAAATAGGGAAGTTTGCCGTTACTCGCTAGCATATTTTACAAAACGAAAGTTTATTTTCCGCTTTAAGCAATCTTTATGTAAATTGCTTTTCTTTTAAAAATACTTTCAAATAAAACTATAATGAAATAAAATATAAATAAATGAAAATTCAAATTAAACAAATAAATACTTTTTCTAATTATATCAGTTTATCCAGAATACTTTTGGCAATACCAATTTATTATTTTGTAAGCAATATAGAAGCCATAGAACATTCAAGAATCATTCTACTTGTATTATATATTTTAGCTTATATTACGGATTTACTAGACGGATATTTTGCCAGAAGAAATAACGAAATAACCGAACTTGGGAAAATAATAGACCCGCTTGCCGATAAAATACTTGTAATTATGATTGTTACATATTTATATTATTTTAATCTGCTCCCGAGTTATTATTTTTGGATTATTATTCTTAGAGATTTAATTATATTTACCGGTGGAATTTTTGTAAGTAATAAATTAGGTAAAGTTTTACCTTCCAATTACTTCGGGAAGTTTACCGTATTTTCGATCGGATTATTTATTATTGCCGTTACCATTGGGCTAAACCCCGAAAATTTGGTTTATTACATTCTACTTAACGGAAGTATTATATTAAGTTTCGGTTCCGTAATTTCTTATGGACTAAGAGCATTTAACGAAATAAAAAGGAACAAAGATGGGATTATTTAAAAACATAAATTTTAACAAACTCAAAGGCGGTCTTTCCAAAACAAGAGAAAAAATTGTTTCAAGCATAACCGAAACCATTAGCGGAAAAGCAAAAATAGATGAAGAAGTATTGGAAGAGCTTGAAGAAGCATTAATAACGGCAGATATAGGCATGGAAACCGCAGAAAGAATAATCGACAAAACCAGACGATCTCTTAAAGCTGAAAAAGAAAGATCGGAAAACAAAATAATAGAAATTATTAAAACAGAGCTTGTTAAAGTACTGGAAGAACACAACAACGAAATAAGCGAAGCCGAAAAAATTAAAATGTATAAACCTTATGTTATTCTTGTTATAGGAGTAAACGGAGCAGGTAAAACAACTACAATCGGGAAACTTGCCAATAACTATAGAAATTCCGGATTGAAAGTAATGATTGGTTCTGCCGATACATTCAGAGCCGCTGCAAACGAACAATTGGAAACTTGGGCATATCGCGCTGGTGTTGATATTATTAAACGACAACATGGTGCCGATCCTTCGGCTGTTGCTTACGATACGTTAACAGAAGCAAAAAAAAATAATGCCGATATTGTTATAATTGATACTGCAGGTCGTTTACATACAAAAAATAATTTAATGGAAGAACTTAAAAAAATTAAAAAAGTACTTGGTAAAGTTATAGATTATGCTCCTAACGAAACTTATCTTGTTATTGATGGAAACACCGGACAAAACGCTTTGATGCAAGCCAGAGAGTTTTCAAAATATACTGCTCTTACAGGATTAATAATTACAAAATTAGACGGAACGGCAAAAGGCGGTATTGTATTCAAAATTACTACAGAGCAAAAAATTCCGGTAAAATACATCGGAGTTGGCGAGGGAATTGATGACCTTCAAAATTTTCAACCGAAAGAATTTGTAAATGCTCTGCTGGGATAAGCTGATTTTATGTATAGAAATAAATTGTTAAATCTTTTATCGGATTATGCTTTAAAATATCCTAACGAAAAAAACATTGTAAAGCGTTTTATAAATTTTATAAATGAAAACAAAAATTGTTTCAACAGAAATTTATTAAACGGACACATAACGGGTTCGGCCTGGGTATTGAATAATAATAAAACAAGCGTACTTTTAACACATCACAAAAAACTTCATAAATGGCTCCAACTTGGCGGACACGCTGACGGTAATTCCGATATTCTTAACGTTGCACTAAAAGAAGTTTATGAAGAAAGCGGATTGACAAATTTGGAAATCGTTTCAAATAGAATTTTCGATTTGGATATTCATTCTATTCCAGCTCGGAAAAATGAACCCGAACACTATCATTACGATGTTCGTTTTTTATTTAAAACCAATGGGAACCAAAAATTTATAGTTAGTAAAGAATCATTCTCGTTACGGTGGATTAACTTAAATGAAGTTCATAAACTTACAAATGAAAACTCAATTATAAGAATGGTAAACAAAACTTTTGAATTTTATTATTAGTTTTATTATAATTAAAGTTTAAAGTTGATAAAATGTCTTAAATTAAAATATTTAAAAAGGAAAGGAAATGTAATGAAAAAAATATTTATACTGTTTGTTTTAACTTTTACCTTAAATATTGTTGCGCAAACAGAGCAACCGGATGAACATACGGTTGCTTTATATCTTTTTAATAAAGGAGAAGGTGATACATTATTTGATTACTCCGGACATAACTTAAACGGGATACTTAAAAATCAAACCGATTGGGTTAACGGCGGAGGTATTTCTTTTAACGGTTCTAATTATATTGAAATACCACATAACAATTTGCTTAACCCCGGTAACGGTAGTTGGACTGTTGAAATTGTTTTTGCTACCGATATCAATAAATTAAAAAATGACAGTCCTACAAAAACAAATTCGATTTTAACAAAAAATGACGAAGATTTCGGAAACGGATATAATATTCATTTCAATTGGGGTAAAAAAAAAGTTTTTGCTTTAATGGACGACAATACAAACCAACCGCAAAATTCATTAACCGGAACCGATTTTGAATATATTTCCGGAACACATCATCTTGCTATGGTTTATGATAAAGATTCAAGTAAATTATCAATATATCTAGATGATAAATTTGGCAGTTCCGTTAAAACGAATATGGAAGAAATTACTCCCGAAGCACCTTTGTTTATAGGCAAATATAATCAAACTTCTCAAAATTATACGCAATATTTTAAGGGAATTGTATATAAAATAAGAATTTCGGATATTGCCAGAAATCCCGATGATTTTATTACAAGCATTAAAGAAAATAATAAACAAAAAGGAGAACGTTTTAAATTTGCACTAAATCAAAATTATCCTAATCCTTTTAATCCCTCAACTAAAATTACATTTTCATTAGACAGACGGGAGCATGTTGTTCTTAAAATATTTAATATACTCGGTCAAGAAATAACGGAATTAATTAATGCCGAGAAACCGAAAGGTTTTTATTCAATTAATTTCAACGCCGAAAATTTACCGAGTGGAATTTATTTTTATAATCTTAAAACAAAAAACAACAGCATTGTAAAATCTATGGTATTACAAAAATAGAATTTTCTTTTTGGGGAAATAATACACTTAGTTGGAATTTTGTTATTATTTAAATTGAAAAAAATATTTTTCGTTAGAAAATAAAATAACCAATTTGAAAAAATTCTTATACATTATAAATCCTACGGCAGGAAAGGGAAGAGGCAATAAAACAATTCAAAAAGTTCATTATTACTGTGATAAAAACAAAATTAATTATAAAGTTTCAATTACAAAATATCACAAGCATGCAACCGAAATAGCAAAAAATGAAAATTCGAATTTCACACATATTATTGCCGTAGGTGGCGACGGCACAGCCAATGAAGTATTAAACGGAATAGATTTTAACCGAAAGATTATTTTTGCCGCTTTGCAAGTTGGTACTGGAAACGATTTAATAAAAAACTATAATTTCCCCAAACAAATAAATGATGCGCTTTCCGTAATTCATAATGAAACAAAACAAGAAATAAAAAAAATAGATATAGGAAAAGTTACTTTTAAGAATGCTAATTCAAACAAGTTAAAGGAACATCTTTTTATAAACAACTTAGGAATTGGTTTTGATGCTTACGTTGGTTATTTAAACATGCATGATAAATTGTTAAAAGGAATTTCATCCTATGTACTGGCAGTATTTAAAGCTTTAATTAAATATAAAATGCTGGAATGTGATATTCTTTTTAACGATAAAATTTTTAGTGGCAAAAAACTTATGATAACAATAGGTAACGGAATTTCATCCGGAGGAGGCTTCTATTTAACTCCCAATGCCATTATTGACGATGAACTTTTGGATATAAGTATTTTTGAAAAATTAAGTAGATTCAAATTGCTTAAAGTTTTGCCCAAAGCATTATTAAACAAACTTGAAACAGTTAGCGAAGCAAAAATGTATAATAGCAAAAGAGTTGAAATTAAATTAAAAGAACCGTATTTTATGCATTGCGACGGTGAAGTTATTTCAAACAATGTAACTTCGGCTACTGTAAAATGTTTACCGTCTGCATTAAAAATTATAACGGGGAAAAAATAAGTAAAATGTTTATTAAAAAAGCAAAACATAAAGTATTCGATTACCAGCCCAGATATTACGATCCTTCGAAAGACGAAGATGAAAGACGCAAAAGAAAACTTGCTTTCAAATCGAACTTAAAATACAATAGAAACAGCGGTAAAAAGTCGTTATTAATGTTAATAATAATGGCGTTATTTGTGCTTTACTTGTTTTTGTATTTTAACGGTTACTTTTAAAAAATTCACACTAAAAAAGAGTTTTATTTTTAACCGATTGCAAATTGTTTCGGCAAAGTAAATTACTTATCGATTTGAAAAAGGAAAATATGTTAGTTTACATAATATACATTATAGGACATTTGTACTTATTTAGTTATATCATTATTTTCCTTTTGCAATTCAATTTATTTTTCAATACTTAAAAAATCCTTCACCGGTTTTTCTTCCTAATTTATTTGCCGCTACCATTTTTTTTAATAACGGGCATGGTCTGTATTTCGAATCGTTAAATCCTTCGTAAAGAACATTCATAATTGCCAAACAAACATCTAGACCAATAAAATCTGCTAATGTTAAAGGTCCCATAGGATGTGCCATTCCCAACTTCATGACTGTATCTATATGTTCGGCCGAAGCAACATTTTCATATAGAGTATATATTGCTTCGTTAATCATTGGCATTAAAATTCTATTTGATATAAACCCAGGATAATCTTGTACTTCAACCGGTGTTTTGCCAAGTTTTTCCGATAATAATTTTACGGTATTAAATGTTTCATCCGTTGTTGAATAACCCCTTATAATTTCCACCAATTTCATAATCGGTACGGGATTCATAAAATGCATTCCGATAAATTTTTCCGGACGAGATACGGAAGACAATTCGGTTATGGAAATTGACGATGTATTAGAAGCAAAAATAGTTTCAGCTTTAACTATTTCTTGTAACTGCTTAAATATATTAGTTTTAACGGATTTATTTTCAGTAACCGCTTCAATAATAAAATCGGTTTTTTCATTTACGTTTTCTACTCCAATTACCGGTTTTATTCTATCCAAAATATTGTTTTTCTCATTTTCATTAATAACATTTTTTTTAATTTGTCTATCCAAATTTTTATTTATTGTAGCCAAACCTCTATCAACAAAGTCTTTTTTAATATCAACAAAATCCACCTCAAAACCGTTTTGAGCAAAAACATGGGCAATTCCGTTTCCCATTGTGCCTGCACCAATTACAGTAATATTTTTAATATCCATAATATACCTCGTTAATAATTATAGTTTTTAACTATTAAAGCGGCGGCTTCACCGCCACCGATGCATAATGAAGCCAAACCGTAATTTGACTTTCTTTTAAGCATTTCATGAAGCAAAGTAACAAGTATTCGTGTTCCGCTTGCTCCTATTGGATGTCCGATTGCAATTGCACCTCCGTTTACATTAACATTATCGGTAGTTAAACCAAGCGTTTTATTTACGGCAAGCGAAACAACTGCGAAAGCTTCATTTATTTCGAACAAGTCAATATCCGATATTTTTAAATTAGCTTTTTGCAAAACTTTGGTTATGGCATCTGCCGGTGCAGTAGGAAATTCTATAGGAGCTTTTGCAGCGGAAGCTTGAGCAATAATTTCAAATTTCGGTTTTAAGCCCAATTCCAGAGCTTTTTGTTCGGACATAATCAAAACCGCTGCGGCACCATCGTTAATTTTTGATGAATTTGCAGCTGTAACAATTCCCTCTTTTTCAAATGCCGGACGCAACATAGGAATTTTTTCATATTTTACTTTTGAAATTTCTTCGTCTTCTTTTATTACAACCTCTTCCCTTTTATTTTTTACCGTTATAGGTACAATTTCATCAATAAATCTGCCGTTTTTATTTGCTTTGTTAGCACGTTTATAAGATTCAATTGCAAAATCATCAATTTCTTCGCGTGTAAATTTAAATTTTCTGGCACAAGATTCTGCACAACTGCCCATGTGAATATTATTATATGCATCCCACAAACCGTCGTTTACAAGCGAATCTATAAGTTTCCCGTTACCTAATCTGTAGCCGGAACGAGCTTTTGGTAATAAATAAGGTACATTGGACATACTTTCCATTCCTCCTGCAATAATAACCTCTGCATCGTTGCATTTGATAGCTTGATCGGCAAGCATAACGGATTTTAATCCGCTTCCGCACACTTTATTGATTGTTAAACATTCAACTTTAACAGGTAATCCGCCAAAAATTGCCGCTTGTCGCGCCGGGGCTTGGCCAATACCGGCAGTTAGAACGTTTCCCATGATAACTTCGTCAACTTCGTTTTTATCCAATTTAACATTTTCCATAATATCTTTTATAACCATGCTCCCAAGTTGCGGGGCGGTTAACGAAGATAATGCTCCCATAAAAGAACCTACCGCTGTTCTTTTAGCTTCAACAATTACTGTTTTTTTCATATTTAAACCTTAAATATTTGTGTGTATGTTAAAATTATAAATTTTTTGAATAAACGAATTGAGAATAATCCGAAGCTTATTCCAAATCGTAAGCCAAACAGCATTTTAATTTACCGCAAGGTCCGGTATATTTGGAAATATTTTGAGTAATATTATTTTTATATGCATCTTCTGCGGTAATTTTTTTGAATGAGCACATAAAAGTTGCACAACAATATTCTCTGCCGCAAGTAGCAATTCCGCCTAACATTTTAGCTTCGTCTCTTACACCAATTTGCCTAAGTTCAATTCTTGTTCTGAAATGTGCCGCTAATTTTTTAGCCAATTCTCTGAAGTCAACTCGTCCGTCCGATGTATAAAAGAAAAATATTTTTTTTCTGTCGAATTGGTAATGTACATCTACAAGCTTCATTGTTAAGTTTAGTTGTTTAACCAAATCTTTAAAAATTGCTTTAGCTCCTTCGGCATCAATTTTATTGGTAATATTTCTTTGAACATCTTTTTCTTTTGCCAATCGTTCTATTAACGGAACGTTTTCATTTTCCGTTTCCAAGCTTTCAATTTTTATATCTATAAATGAACCCAATTCTATAATTTCGGCAAATTCAATTGAATCATTAATTTTAATTATTATTTGGTCATGTACGGAAATATCCAAATTGTTTATGTTTTTACAAATGTTTAAGCCCAAAAATCCGTTGCATTTTGCAATAACAAGTTTGTTTTTATTATTTAGTGTTTCTTCGCTTGTTGTATTGTTTGCATTTTTGTTTTTCGATTGGTGATGTTCGGAAAGGCATATATTTTTTGGTACTGATTTATCTTTCATTTGGCGTCAATTCCTATGGATGTTATTTCAAATATAACATTCATAGCCAACAGATTCAAGCTAACATTGTTATGAATTGAATTTCTTATTTGTACCAAATTTTTTATTACGTTGTTAACGTCGGCTTTAATAAATCTATTATTGAATTTTACCAAAGTTTCAAAATTATTTTTGAAGTTAATATTTCCTACAGAATGTTTTTGTTTGATTGTATCATTAAACCATGTAATAATTAAGTCTAAAATAATTTGAAAGGCCAAAGAAGATTTTGCTTTTATTATATCCGAAAATTCTTTGTAAGCCGTGTTATATTTTTTAGCAAGAGAATAACGTAATATGGTAATTGTTTTTTCCAAATAATCATTAATATTGTTTTCCAAAAGGAACAAAGCTTTTGTAACTGATCCTTGTGCAAAAGGTAACGCAAATTTATAATCTTCTTCGTCAAACAAATAATATCGTGTTAATATTCGGGCTATTGTTTCCGTATCAAGCGGAGCAAAATTAATATGCCAACATCTGGATTTAATGGTAGATAACAATTTATCCGGTTGACTTGTTATTAGTATGAAAACAATACCTTCGGGTGGTTCTTCCAAATTTTTCAGAAAAGCATTTTGTGCTTCTGTACTCATTTTTTCAGCATCGGAAATAATAATTCCGCGATAGTTTACTTCATCGTAATTTAATGAAATTATTTTATTTATTTCCCTAATACTGTTAATCTTAATATTATTTGCATTTTTTATGTTAATTTTGTGATAAGGATTTTTAGCTTTGGAATTTAAGTGTTCTCTAATATCCGTAATAATATCTTCAGATAGTTTTGCCGTAGGCGTATCGTTGTTTGTTTCGTTTTTCCCTCTGGGTAAAGGCAATATCAATTTTACATAAGGTTCGGTTAATTTTTCAATTTTTTTTTGTATGAAATCCGAAGAAGTTTGTTGGTTAAGTAGTTTTAAAAATTGTATTGCGGCATAATGTTTTCCTATCCCTTCAATTCCGGAAAACAGTAAAGCATTGGGTATTCGTCGGGAATTATAAATCTCGGTAAGAATATTACATGCTTTTTCCTGACCTTCTACCTCAAGGAATAAATTGTGCATTTATTTCTCAATTAAAAATAATCTAATTATAATCGTCATCATCAAAATAGAAGAAGTCATCATCCGTAGGATAATCGGGCCAAATATCTTCTATTCCTTCGTATAATTCTTCGTCTTCTTCCAATTCTTTTAGGTTTTCAATTACCTCATAAGGACTTCCAATTCTATCGGCATATTCAATTAATTCTTCCTTTGTAGCCGGCCAAGGAGCATCTATTAAATATGATGCCAATTCAATAGTCCATATCATTTGTTTTTATTCTCCTGCTTAGAATTTGTTGCAATAAAATCAAATAAACTAATGTTGTTAAAAATAAAGTTTCGGGGATTAAGCGGTATTCCGTTATGCCTAACTTCGTAGTGCAAATGCGGACCCGTAGCCAAACTTCCGGATTTTCCGGATAATGCTATTACTTCTCCCCTTTTTACTTTTTCACCTTTTTTAACTAAAATTTTTGATAAATGTGCATACAAAGTAGTGTAACCGAAACCATGGTCTAATTCCACAACTCTACCGTAACCGTTTCTAAAACCTTTGCGAATTACAGTAGCATTGCCCGGAGCATAAACTTTGGTACCGGTATTTACAACAATGTCTAAACCGGCATGCATTCTTTTTACTTTTAATATCGGATGCATTCTCATTCCGAATTTATCTCCCATTGGTCCGTTACACGGTAAAAATGCAGGTATTGATTTATATAATTTTTTGTTTTTTTCCAAAGAATATTTTATTTCCGAATAATTCTCTTTTTGTATTGCAATTTTTGAATTTAGTGATTCCAAAGATTTGTTTATATTATTTATCATTCCGCTAACACTGGAAATTTTTGTAGGAAGATATTCTTTAAACACCGAACCGCCAACTCCAATAGTTCTGTCTTTTTCATCCAAAGGTTTTAGGTTCACGGATAATCTTAATGCCGTATCGTTTTTTTGTAAAAGAGTGATTTTTTTATTTAAGGCATTTATCTTTTTTGTTAAGTTTTTATATCTGTTCAATAATTCTTTATTGTTTTGAGTTGAAATATATTTTTCGTTATTGGCCGATACCACGCCTGAAACAATAGTAAATATACCGAACATTAAAAATCCGAAAGCCAATGAAAAAACCAGTACTAAGGAAATAAATTTTTTATAAAAGTTTTTTACTTCTATATATTTTAGTTTTTTCGGTGAGAAATAAAATATTTTTTTCATTTTGTCTCTTTATTATTAATAGGTTGCGAAAATAATAAATAGCTAATCTTAAATCAAGAGTAGATATTATATTTTTTTTTATAATTTTTTCATTTTATATCATCTTTTATTTTCAACGGATATATAATAATGTAATTTATTTAACTATCCGCAAAATTTTTAGGAAAGTTCAAAAATTATCTAAAACTATATCTAATGGAAACATTTACTCAAAATCATGTTCAAAGTAATCAACCGATCTATCGGTATTTTTTGTTTTGGTTTTAATTTTTTCTTCAACTCTTTTGGCTAAAATTTTGGAAGCATCGTAACCGTAATGTTTAAGTAAATAATTCAATGCAATTACTTCGGAAATAACCGTAATATTTTTACCTGGTAAAATAGGAATTTTAATATATTGAATATCAATATCCATCACTTTAACGGTTTTTGTATCTAAACCTGTTCGAGTATAGTTTTGTTTTTTATCCCAAATTTCCAATTCGATAATAACTTCCAATCTTTTTTGAAACCTAATTGCTCTAATTCCGAACATACTTCTTACATCAATAAATCCAATTCCTCTTATTTCCATAAAATGTTTAATTAGTTCCGTACCGGAGCCCATTATAATGTTTTCTCCTTTTTTTGTTAGTACAACAATATCATCGGCAACCAATCTGTGTCCTCTTTCAACCAAATCCAAAACTACTTCGCTTTTTCCTATTCCGGATTTTCCGGTAAACAATAAACCCACGCCGTAAACATCAACAAACGAGCCGTGTATAGTTAGGCTTGGAGCAAATTGGTCATCTAAAAAATCGCTTACCAAATAAGCTAACTTTGTTGTGGTTAATGAAGAGATAAAGATAGGTATGTTGTGAACTTCCGCTAATTTCAGAATATCGTTGGAAGGTTTATTATTATTAGTAAAAATAACACAAGGGATTTGAAATTTTAATATTTTTTCCAGTGCCGCTTTCCTTTTGGCTTTGTTCAATCCGCTAAGATATTTCACTTCGGTATTGCCTACAATTTGCACTCTGTTATATGAAAATAGTTCTACAAACCCGGCTAATGCCAAACCGGGTCTGTGTAAATTTTGTTCCGTTATTTTTTTTTTAAGTGATGTTTTTTTTGTAAGTAATTCAATGTGAATTTTTTCTTTTAATGCTTTGAAAAAAAACTCTACCGTAATAAAAGATTTGCGTGAATTTTTTTTATTTGAAAAATCTATCATCTTGTTTTAGCCATTCTTTTTGATTTTAATTTTTTTAATTGTTTCTCAAGTTTATTGATTACTTTTGTTAGTGCTTTGGAAAATTCGTCGTCATCTTCTTTTGCCGAAAAAACTTTTCCGGGTACACTAATGTTTATTTCCACCGTTTTAATGCTGTCTTTTAAATGTGTATAACTTAATATCACATTTGCATCCAAAATATCCGCATTAAATTTTTCAAGGGAGTTTAGTTGTTTTTTGATCTCTTTTTTCAAAGATTCTTTTGCTTTAAATTTTCTGGATGTTATTTGCACGTTCATGTTAACTCCTTATGATTTTGGGTGAGCTTTTTTATATGCTTTTTTTAATCGTTCTATACTTACTTGTGTATAAATTTGTGTGGTAGATAAATTTTCGTGTCCTAATATTTCTTTTACCGCAAGCAAATCGGCTCCGTTATCCAACATGTGTGTTGCGGCGGCATGCCTAAGTACGTGGGGACTTTTTTTTGCCACATCACTTACTTTTGTTATATACTTTTTAACCAATCTTCTAACATATTTCGGATAGATTCTTCTATTTGATGTAGTTAAAATTAAAGGCTCCGTTTTACTGATATAATTTCTGCTTGTAAGGTAATCTTGAACTATATCCAAAGATTTGCTGCCTAAAGGAACAACTCTGGTTTTGCTTCCCTTTCCTTTTACCCGAATGCTTTTACGGTAAAGGTCTATATCTTCTATATTAAGATTGCAGAGTTCTGAAACTCTTAATGCGCAGCCATATAATAATTCAAAAATCACTTTATGATTTTTATTTTCGCTTTTTTCTTCATCCAATAATTTAAGAATTTTTAAGAAAGAATCAAGCGTTATTATTTCCGGCAATTTTCTTTTTTGTTTGGGATTTTTTATTGTTGAGGAAATGTCTTTGGTAATTATTTCATTTTTTAATAAAAAATTAAAATATCCTCGTAAGACCGATAATTTTCTGCTAATTGAACTTCTATTAAGGTTATCTTCGTTTAATTTCACTATATATAGTTTAAGTGTTCGCTCCGTTATTCCGTTGATTGAATAAATATGTTTTGAATTTAGAAAGTCGGTAAATTGCGAAAGGTCTTTTCTATATGCTATAATGGTGTTTTCGGAAACTCTTTTTATATTATAAAGTTCCGACAAAAAATTATTTATAGTTTCGGTAAAATTATTTTTATTTGTCATAATAATTAAGTTATACCAAATTGAAATCGGTTTCTTATCAAAATATAATAAAGAGATTTCTTAGCCCGATAAATTACATGGGGCTTTCTCTCTAAAAAAAGACATAAATGGAAAGAGAAGTTTTGGAATTTTAATTTCCAACTCCTTTAGCTTTTTGGAAAAATAAAAATTTTTTCAGTAAAAAATTCGAAAGTTTTTCCCGCAATACGAACTTAACACTACATCCGAATAAATTATTCTTCATCTTTCTTGGTTTTTATTTTAGGTATTTCCCAGCTTACAAAATCGCAATCCGGATATCTGCTACAACCGTAAAATATTCTTCCGTTTTTTGATCTTCTGGAAACCACATCACCTTTTCCGCAAACCGGACATTTAATATCCAAACTAATTTGTTTTGTAAAATCACATTCGGGATAGTTTTCGCAGCCGATAAATTTACCGAATTTACCACGTCTGAATATTGTTTTGCCACCGCACTTCGGACAAACATCACCTGTATATTCCGGTTCTTTGTTGGTGGTTCTCAATTCGCTTGGAGATTTTATATTTTTACATTTCGGATAAGCCGAACAAGCAAAATATTTTCCGTATCTTCCTATTTTCATTTCCATAGGAGCACCGCATTTATCGCATAAAATAGGTTCGATGTTTTTTTCAACTTCGTCTAATTTATTTGCAAACGGCAAGTAAAAATCATCCAAAACTTTTTTATATTTTTCGTCGCCCGAAGCTATAAGGTCCAGCTCATCTTCCATTTTTGCCGTAAAATTTACATCAAGTATGTTGGGAAATTTTTCTACGAGAACATCATTAACTTTAATGCCAAGCTCCGTAGGAAATAATTTTTTTTCTTTTTGTGTTATATAAAATCTATCTTGTATAGTTCCAATAATAGAAGCATAAGTACTGGGTCTTCCTATACCTTTGCTTTCAAGTTCTTTAATTAAAGTACTTTCGGTATATCTCGGAGCAGGTTTTGTAAAATGTTGAATTTTTTCCAGCTCCTTTAATTTTAGATTTTGCTGTTTCTCCAATCCGGCGGGAATTATATCCGTTTTAATGCTACTGTTATTATTAGCATCTTTCAATTCTTGATAAACTTTTAAAAATCCGTCAAAAGTAATAACCGAGCCGGAAGCTTTAAAAATATATTTGCCTGCAGTTACGGAAACATTTGTAGATTCTATATCGGCAGATTCCATTTGGCAAGCAACAAATCTATTCCATATAAGTTGATAAAGTTTGAATTGATCGGCAGATAAAAACTCTTTTACTTTAGTAGGTGTATGCTCAAGTGATGTTGGTCTAATAGCTTCGTGAGCATCTTGCACATTCTTTTTGTTTTTCTTTTGATAATCTCGCGGTTTTTCGGGAAGATATTTATCTCCGTAAGTTTCTTTAATAAATTCTCTTGCACTCCGAACAATTTCTTCACTAAGTCGTGTTGAATCCGTTCTCATATAGGTAATTAAACCGGTTGTTTCACCGTGACCCAGTTTAATTCCTTCGTATAAATTTTGAGCTAACTGCATTGTTTTACGTGGTCTGAAACCAACTCTCCGGGATGCTTCAGCTTGCAGCGAGCTTGTTATAAATGGTGCTGTAGGATTTCTTTTGCTTTTCTTTTTTGTTATATCGGAAATTGTAAAAATATTCTGGTCTTTAATTTCATCAAATATTTTAAGTGCATCTTGTTGGTTGGAAATTGCAAAGTTTTTTTCCAAAAACTCTTCCCAGTCCTTATCTGTCATTTCAGGTTTAGGCTGTATTTTAAGGGTTTTCCCTTCTTTAGAAGCTAACTTGGCACTTAAAATTTTTCCATCATCAGTTAAAAATTCAGCATGAATTGTCCAATATTCCGTAGGAACGAAATCATTTATTAATTCTTCTCTTTCACAAATAAGCCTTAATGCAACAGACTGCACTCTTCCGGCGGAAAGAGAATTACCGGATTCTTCCAAAAGTAACCGCCAAAGTAACGGACTGATTTTATAACCGATTATTCTATCCATTACTCTTCTGGCACGTTGAGATTGAACCAAACCAATATTTATTTCCATAGGTGATTTCATTGCTTTTTTAACCGAAGATTTTGTTATTTCATTAAATAAAACTCTATAAATACCGGCTTTGGTTTTACCTTCCAAAATCTCGGCCACATCTTGTGCAATAGCTTCACCTTCTCTATCTGGGTCGGTTGCTATATAAATATTTTCTGCTTTTACGGCAAGTTTGCGAATTTTTTTTATTAAATCACCCTTCCCTCGGATATTTAAAAGTTGTACTTTATATCCGTCTTCCAGGTCTATACCAAGTTTTGTTTTAGGCAAATTTTTTATATGCCCTATTGTTGCTTCTACAATGTAATTTCTGCCAAGATACTTATTTATTGTCTTAGCTTTTGATGGAGATTCCACCAAGACAAGATTTTTAGCCATTTAATTTCCTTAATTTATTGTATCCGATGAGTGAAGAAGAACTCTACTACCGGGAAGAACGGCCGAATCTAATTCGACTAACGAAAATAAGATTATCCAATTTATATAATCTTTGGATATTTTTTCATCCGGAAGCGATTGAATGTGAGCGGTCAACAATTCTACCTCCACAGGATTTAACAAACCTATGTTTACCAAATGTTGAATATACTTATAATTTTCGATACCGATTTCATTTATTTCGTCATTTGTTAAAATTCTGAATTTTTTTTTAAACTCGAAAGTGTTTTCAATATTTTTTTTATTCGATAACAATTTTTCCAAAACTATACTGTATGCAGCGCTTACCGTTTGTTCGTCAAAATCATTATTCATTGTTAATTCCGATGTAACTTTATCGAACGAATAATTTTCATCCAATACTTCTAAAATTTTTGTTAAAGCTTCAACTATTTTACCGTTCATAATTTAATATTATTTTATTTGTTTTATTTTGATTTTGTTTAACCAATTTATTTTCCATTCGCTTCATTATTCTTTTATCGCTTTTAGTTTTATCATCGTAACCAACCAAATGCAAAAAGCCGTGTATTATTAATCTTAATAATTCGTTATCCAAATTTACTTTATATTTTAACGAATTGGAATATGCATCATCCAAAGATATAAAAATTTCACCATCCAATGTATTATTTTCTCCTGAATAATTAAAGGTAATTATATCGGTAGAATAATTATGCTGCAGATATTGATTGTTTATTTTATGAATTTCTTC
>JALSTL010000065.1 GCA_026983755.1 Melioribacteraceae bacterium
CGTTCCGAAATCTCCATTTCTCCCCTTCTCCATTTCTCCCTTTCCCATTTTTCTTTATCCGTTTAACTAAAATTCTATCGCGCCAATATCTAAATTTCCACGTATAGGTTTTCCGAAATAATCAAAACTGTAGTTTAAGTTTTTCCCGTTATCAATGCTGAAGGCATTACTTTCAGTTATTACAGGAATCAAATTTTCCAAACGCATATTAAGTTGTTTATCCGTTCCGTTTTTATCAAAGCCGTATTTTTTTACATAATCATTCCATGCATCTGCATATTCACCATCTATAAAAGCAAAACTTTGCTGTCCGATGTTCCAAATGTTATAATCGACATTTTTATTTTTAGAATTTTCAACAAAAAACGGTGCCCAGTAAATATGACTAATTCCAATATTGTTATATACTTCTGCATAATAAGTATCATTATCAATATTTATACAAGTATTTTTAGTTTCATAAACAGTATTGTTGTGTATAAAAATACTATCGGAATTTGATACGGCGGAAATACCGATATCACTTATATTAACAACAATGTTATGATGGATGATTACATTTTTTACAAGTCCGTTTCCATAACCGAGTGTTTGTATTCCAACTTCAATACCTTTAAAATTTGGTGTTTCATATACTAAATTTTGTCTTATTATTGTATTTGAATGCGAATTCTCATCACCGCCGTCGTTCATCAAATCAATACCGGTATGATAATTATTATAGATTTTATTTTTCTCAATAATATTATATGCTACATTCGCATTTCCAAAAGAAGATAGGAAGAATCCGTGTTGACCATTTTCATAAAGTACATTATTACTGAAAAGACCGTTTGTTCCTTCGTATTGAATTCCCTGTCCGTTAGATTCGTCAGTTTTTCCGTTATGATGCAGAGTACAATTTTTTACAATCCACCCTTTCGAACCAATTGCTCTAATAGCAGCATCTTTTACGAATGCAATTTCCAAATTATCAATAATAATATAATCTATATGTTTAAAATCCAAATTACTTATTATTCCAAAATCTCTAACCGAGCATTCCACTTTGGGAAAAGTTTTGGAAGGATTATTGCCGAGGTATAAGTACAAAACACTATCTTGCCAAATGTAATCATAATTTATTTTTAATGATTGTTTTGAGTTTTGTTCCGTTCCCCAATGGATTGTACCGTTATCATCAACAAGCCAAATGCAAGCCGGTTTTTCTTTTAACTCGGAACGCCAAACGATGTTGGAATGCTTTCTCCATTTTTTTGCTTCTATAGAACCTTTGATAAGCGGCTTTTCCCCTTTTCCGTAAGCACTAATTACAATTGGATTGTCTTTGGTTCCACTAAACGATAAAACAAATTCTTCCTGAAATTTCGAACCTCTTTTAAGCAAAACACTATCACCCGGTTGTAAAGTTGTTTCCATAACTTTTGATAACGTTTTCCATGCAAATTCGGGAGTGAGTCCGTTATTTACATTATTTCCTTTTTCAGAATCTACATAGTAATTTGCAGCATTAATTTGTGCAAACAATGGAAGTGAAATAAAAAATATTTTTAATAACAATTTCAAGTTAACACCGTTTTTATTTAGACAATTTTGAACGCCATATTTTCTTTATTTTATTAAATAGACCAGCTTTTTCAAGTTTACTCTTTAATTTTTCGGAAACAGTTATGGTTCCTTTATCTAAAATTTTAGCAATGTTAGGTTTTAATCCTTTGCCATAAATTCTCAAAGTTGCTTCTTTAGCGGAATGAGTTCCGAACATTTTTTTGTATTCCGCATCACCATAACCATAATCGATAAATTCAATTTTTTCTTGAATTAAATCTTTTGTAAATTCCAGTCTTAAATATTCACCGGGAGAAAATTTTTTAAATTCGGAATCGTAAGCAGTGGTAAATTGATAATAATAATTTTTGTAAACGGCACCTTGACTATACGCTATCGGTTTTTCATTATTCATAAGAAGATAACCTCTAAAAAAATTTCCTTCGACTAATGAATTTAACATTTCCCGCCAATAATTATTGTTTTTAATACCAACGTTCAGAGCATATTGATAACTTTTCCGTCCGACTATATCAGCTTTTTTAATAAAATATTCCAAATCGTCTCCGGAAGTAAATTTTTTAATTTGCAATTGATTATCGAATTGCTCAAATAAACGTCTTGCTTTTCTTCTGAACTTAGCTTTGGTTTTAGAGCTGTGTGTTTCATGCGGTAAATTTAATTTACTGTCATATATTTTACTTATCCATGTAACACTTTCTTTATAAACCGGTTTTATATTTGAAATATTCCCTCTTAGCAAACTATTCCATAAAGGATTGGTTTCCGAAATGTGATCTATCATTAAAATATCAAATTCCTTTTTTTGAATTAAGGTTTTCAGATATAATTCAAGTATATTTTCGGATTCTTTAGTGCCGTCGGTAATTAGTCCGCCAATTTCAATTTCCAAACTGTTTAACTTTGGTGTTTTAAGTTTATAGTATCCTAACATACATGTAATTTTTTGTCTTTTTGTCCAACCGAGAATAATAGCTTTTGCGTTACCATTTTTTTGAAACAATAAAATATATGGTTTAGCATCTAATGCTCTGCTCTTAAACTGTTTAATAAAAAAATCGGGCACAACATATATAATGGTTTCGCTTAAGTTATCAACCAAAAATTGCCACGCATTTAATACTTTATTTATTTCTCCAAGTGAATCAATTAATGTTAAGTTAAATCCATTAAATTTATTTTTTTTATTATACAAAAAAAATTTTCTCCTCATTCATAACTTTTTAATAATCAATTCAATTTGTCAACCAAAATTTCAGTTATTCTTTCGGCAGCTTTTCCATCCCATAGTTCCGGAATAGTACCTTTTTTCAGTTTGCCATTTAAAACATCAAGTGCTGCTTTTTCTGCTTTTTCCAAATCGGTACCTAATAGTTGATTTGTTCCGACTTCAACAGTAATAGGTCTTTCCGTTGATGTTCTTAAGGTAATACATTGAATTCCCAAATAAGTTGATTCTTCTTGAATTCCACCGCTATCTGTTAAAATTAACTCTGCATTACTTGTAAGGGCAAGAAAATCCAAATATCCAATAGGTTCGGTAAGAATAAGATTTTTATTCATAGTCTCTAAAAGACCGAAATTTCCCAAATTATTTTTTGTTCTGGGATGTATTGGGAAAAGAATTTTTCTTTTTTCCGCCATAGTATTTAGCAATTTTATTAATTTAATCAATTGCTCTTTACTATCAACATTGCTTGGTCTGTGTAAGGTTACTAAAACATATTTCCCTTTTTCTAAATTGAATTTGCTATGTATGTCGGATTTTTCCGCTTTGGGTTTGAAATAAACCAAACTGTCAATCATTACATTTCCGGTAAAGAATACCT
>JALSTL010000066.1 GCA_026983755.1 Melioribacteraceae bacterium
AACGCAAACCTCCGTGCAAAACTTTTAAGCTGTTTGCCGATGTTTGAGAACCGAAATCATTTTTTTCTATCAGACAAGTTTTATATCCTCGTTTTGAACATTCCCATGCAATTGTTGCTCCGTGAATTACACCACCGATAATTAATACATCGAATTTTTCCGTTTTTATTTTCTGTATGTCTCGTTTCATAGTTTTTTTTCTAACAGCTCATAAACGCTTTTAAGTTTTATTTTATAGCTTTCAAGCGAGTAATTTTTTTTTGCTAATTTTTTTCCGGCATTTCCCAATTGTTTTCTTTCCTCTTCATTGTTCAGCAAATCTTCAAAAGCCTTTGCAAAACCTTCGGGCGTGGGCTTGAATAATTTCGCATCGTTGATTGTCATGGCTTGAGTATGAGAATCTATATATGAAGCAAGAACCGGAACGCCGGAAGCCAAATATGAATAAATTTTCATAGGTGTGTTTTTCCCTTTTGTTCTGGGCGAAAGTAATATATCGGCTTGTTCCAGCAAAAAAGGAAGCTGGTCTAATGATCTTCTTCCTAAAAATTTAATTTTGTTTTCTATGTTTAATTTTTTTGATTTGTTTTGATAATGATTTATCGAAACGTCGTTTCCACCAATAATAGCAACGCTGAAAGGAACTTTACTATTTACTTTGGTAATTCCTTCCAGTAAAAGATCGATTCCTTGATAGTGTTCCAAGTTACCGACATATAATGCAATTAAATGATTTTCCGGAAATAATTTTTTAAGGTTTTCATTTTTGTTTTTAGTATAGTCGGGTTCGAAAGCTATATCTTCCAAAATTTGAATTTTAGTTTCGGGAGAAAATTCCTTTATTTTATCTGCAAGATATTTGCAAACCGGAATTACTATTGTTGAATTGTTTGCCGCCCATTTTTCAAAGCCATTAAGCAAACCGCTAATTTTATTCAGTACGTCCCATTTTTCAATTAGTTGATCCGCCATTGAAGAATCCATATCGTAAACCAATTTCTTATTAAAAAATTTATTAAAGAATGCAGCCGGAAAAATGGATTCTTCAACGGCATGAATTACGTCATAATTATTTTTTTTTAGCATTAAAAACATTTTAAATGTTATAAAAACATCTCCGATTATTTTTTTGGGCGAAAACCCTATCGGCACGTTTTGTAAAATTGATAAATTTGGAATGCGAAATATTCGTAATCCGTTAACTGAAATATTTTCTCCTTCGTTAAAAGTAAGAAGATCTATTTCATGTCCGAATTCACTTAAAGTTTCAATTAATAATTTTACTGCTATTGGAGTTCCGCGTTCTTGAAAAAACGGATGCGGAGCAATTAAAAGTATTTTCATTGCTTATTTTCTTTTATTTAATTGCATTGTTATTTGATTTTTGAAAAAAGGAATTACTTTTTCCAAACTTCCAAAATATTTAGGTGGAGCTTTCAGCTCGGTAATTATTTTCTTTAATGTCTTTGCAGGAAAGTTATCATCAATTTCGTTATAAAGATAAAAACCGTAAGTGCCGGTTTTTTTTATTTGATTTGGTATAGCAAGCGCATCTGTGCCGGGCAAAACAAAATGACCGCTTTGATTTCCTATTTTAAACAAACTTGGCTCCGGCCAAAAGTAAGGACGACCGCTATTATCTCCAAGCCAAAATTTCTCATCTTTATATTCTTCTATAAATTTTTCTAATATTTCTTTTCTTTTCCCGCTCCATTTTCCAACACCCCAAGGTAAAACGGCAATTCCGCCCACTTCATTAATTCGATTTATTGTAGAGGACAAGGATTGATGTTCTTCAAAGTCTTTATTTGTACATAACGCCAATACTTCTATTTTTTCTTCGGCAATAATTTGTTTGCCGGCAATAACATAAATTGTGTTCCCTTCGGGGGAAGTTATTTTTAATGATATATTTTCGGATGTTTTTTCAATTTTGTATTTATTGTTTTCACCTACGGAATTTAAGTTACTTAACTTACCAAATTGATTTACGTTTTTCATTTCGGTTAATAACAAAACGCCGTTCCATTTTTTTTCGTTATCAATACTTTTTGAATAAAAAGAAAAATTATTATATACAGAATCGAAAAATGTATTTATGTTATACATTTTATGTATATGAACATGAGAATCTATTAATAAAAGCGACATGATAATTGCTATTAAAATGAAAGGGATATGATTTAACCAGAATTACACTATAGAAAAACAGAATAGCTCTAACTTATTTGTAATAAAATCAATTATTATAAAGCAAAACATTAGGAAGAATTAAATTAAAAAGTCTCTTTAACTAATTGCATATTAGAGTTTTATAAACAATTTCTAAATTCTAATGCATAATTTGGGTTTAATCTATAATTATTTAAAAATTAACTTAAAAGCGATTTGTATAGTTCTAGCATTTTTTCTTCGGAATGAGACCATAAATAGTTTTCGTTAATAATTTTGTTCCCAAGTTTACCCATTTCGGCAGCTTTATCCGGATTTTCCAAAAGATAAATTATTTTTTCGGCAAAGTCGTTTTCGTCTTTAGCATAAAGCCCCGCGCCATTGGCAAAATCCATAGTTTCTTTTAGCTTAAATGCTACAAATGCTTTTGAAGTTTTCATATATTCCAAAACTTTTACCAATGTTAAATATTCGTTCAATCCGTTTGGTAAATCCGGTGCAATACAAACATCGGCTACATTCAAATATTTTCTTACCATATCATGATTTACAATTCCGGTAAATTCAATATTCCCGTTTAACCCTAAGGAATGGGATAATTCTTCCATTTTTTTTCTTACATCTCCATCACCAATTAAAATAAAATGAAGGTTTTTTCTGCCGTTATTATTTATCAACTTATCTGCAGCTTTAATAATAACTTCTATATTATCGTTTACCGTCATTAAACCGATATACAGAATAATTTTTTTGTTCTTATATTTTTCGGAAATTCCGGCATTTTCAATAACATGAAAGCTTTCATGAGGCCCGTTATAAACGACTGTAATTTTATCCGGCTTGGTATTCCATTGTTCAATTAGCCTTTTTTTGAAATTATTATTTACAACAATAACGGCATCGGCAAATTTAACGGTAAGTTTTTCGTTAAACATTAAGATTTTTTTTAAAAATCTATTGTGAAACTTAACCATTGACATTTCGGGAGCAAGATCATGCTGGTCATAAATAAATTTTATTCCCAATACTTTACAAATTAAAGCTATTGGCCAAAAGAAATCGGGTGGATTAGCGACATGTACAACCTTAATTTTGTTTTTAAGAACAGTTGAAATGAAGAGAAAAAATATTTTTAATATAGAATTGAAATATTCTATTGTATAACTTACTATTCCACCTTTG
>JALSTL010000067.1 GCA_026983755.1 Melioribacteraceae bacterium
AAATTCCTTGCAAATGATTTCCAGCTTACTCTATTTACAATCTGAAAATATTACGGATGAAAAAGCGGCAAGTTCTGTAAAAGACGGACAAATACGCGTAAAATCAATGGCGCTTATTCATCAAAAATTGTATCAAAATGATCATCTTACAGGGGTAGAAGTAAGCGATTATATACACGATTTAGCAAATGACATCTTTCAATCACATCACGTTACCGATGAAGCCATTAACCTTGATATTACAGTTGAAAAGATGATTTTAGATATTGATACCATTACACCTATTGGCATTATTATTAATGAACTGATTGTAAATGCGCTAAAACACGCATTTGACAAAAAAGATGGAAAAGCAAAAATAACTATTAAGCTATTCCACGAGGCAGATGAATTGATTTTACAAGTGAATGATAACGGTTCCGGCTTTAAGCCAAAAAGCAAAAATGAAAAATCATTTGGGATGAAACTCATCCATTCACTTTCTAGAAAACTAAAAGCCACTTTGACCATCACGCACCAACACGGAACAGAAATAACCTTACGTATCAAACGATTTAAAATATTGTAAAATGGAAAAGAAAATATACATTGTAGAAGATGAACCCTTGATAGCAGATACGATTGCTCATGCACTTCATAAAGAGGCTTATACCGTTTGTGGTATTGCAGATAATGCCAAAGAAGCCCTATACGATATTGAAGAGTTACAACCCGATTTAATTCTTTTGGATATCAATATTATTGGTGATATCACCGGTATTATGCTCGCCGAAAAAATCAATGCTAAATTTGATATTCCGTTTATATTTTTGACTTCTTTATCTGACAAGGATACGCTTGACAAAGTAAAGCAGACCAATCCTTCCGGTTTTTTAAGTAAGCCTTTTAATGAGGCAGGACTGCGTTCTAACATAGAAATAGCCCTTTTTAAACACGAACAACTCCAAGAAGAAAAAAACTTAATCAATAACACCTTTTTTATTAAAAATAAAGGCGAACTCATTAAAATAGACAAAACAGCCATTCAGTATTTAGAAGCCTATGACAATTATACCAAGCTCATTTGCGAAAAAAAAGAATATTTACTGAGTTTTACCCTTAAAACTATGTGTGAAAAATTAAAAGATAAAAATTTTATTAGAATTCACCGGACCTATCTTGTAAACGTAAACAAAATTGATTCTTTATTTGAAGGTTATGTCTTTATAAACCACAAAAAATTGCCTATAGGTAAATCCTATAAAAAAGATTTAATGAACTCCATTTCGCTTTTATAAAAATCCTTCCCTCAAAAAAAACAGCCGTTCACTAAAAAAAACGAGCCGTTCACCAAATAATTTCTTTTTCAGTAGTGTTAAAATGTACTTTTACCTCATAAAAACAGATAAAGCCATCGTGTGATTGGCTTTGAAAAATTTAATATTAAAATTAAGTCTTATGAAAAAACAAGTATTATTAGCACTAGCAATATTGCTAAACAGTTTAATGTTCGCCCAAGGAGGCGGATTTAATTACAAAGCACTTATTGCCAATGGTGGTAGTGCATTGAGCAACCAAGCAGTAAATATCAAGTTTACCGTATTGGAAAACGGAGCTACCAATGTGTATCAAGAAACACAATCGGCAACAACGGACGCAAACGGAATAGTGAGCGTTATCGTAGGCGAAGGAACATCAACCGACGATTTTACAACGATTGATTGGGGTAACAATCCGTATTTTTTAAAAGTAGAAATTGACAGCGGTAGCGGTTATCAAGATTTTGGTACTAATGAACTAAAAGCCGTGCCCTATGCTAAATTTGCCGAAAAAGCAGGCAATACATTTAGCGGAAGTTTCAACGATTTAACCAACGTACCAAGCGGTTTGGCTGACGGTGACGACGATACCCACTTAACCGAAGCACAAGTGGATAATTATGTAGCAAACAACGGCTATTTAACAAGCGAAGTTGATGGAAGTACAACTAACGAGTTACAAACTATTTCAAAAAGTGGTAGTACGGTAACATTATCAAACGGAGGAGGAAGTTTTACAGATGCTGTAAACGATGCCGACCATTCAACCACAAACGAGTTACAAAACTTATCGGTAAACGGAACACAACTGACCATTTCAAACGGAAATACTGTAACTTTACCTACAGGAAGCGGTGGCGACCAATGGGGAAGCCAAGTAGTGCAGAGCAATACCAGTTTATCAGGAAACGGAACAAGTGGAAGTCCTTTGGCAGTAAATACCGGTTCATCAGCTTTTAGCGGTTGGGATAAAAATGCTTCTGACGATTTTAGTGGCAATTATTCCGATTTAAACGGGACGCCTACAAATGTCAGCAGTTTTACAAACGATGCCGGTTATTTGACCAATGCCACCTTGCCCGACCAAACCGATGCCGATTTTTATAAAGAAAGTACTACAACGCAACCTACAGATATAAATGATAATATCTATACTATGGGAAATGTTGCTATTGGAAAAAATACAGCTGATTATCTTTTGGATATTGCATCAAATACAAGTAATAAAGGGATTAATCTTGAACTTTCTACTGGAGGATCTACAACACACTATGGTGTTTATAGTACGCTTTCAGGTACAGGAAGTGCATTTCATTATGGAAGTTACAATAGGCTTTCAGGTTCAGGAACAGGCAGGCAATATGGTGTATATAATCACATCTATAATTTAGGAAATAATACGCATTATGGTAGTTATTCTTCTTTGTATGGAGGTGGAAGTGGACAACATTATGGAAGCTACAATAAGCTTTACGGTACAGGAACAGGCAAGCAATATGGTGTATATAATCACATCTATAATTCAGGAAACAGTACGCATTATGGTAGTTATTCTAAGTTAAGTGGAAATGGAAGTGGTGATAAATACGGAACATATAACCAAATAGCAACTAGCGCCGGAGGCACACATTATGCCGTGTATGGCGAAGCCAAAAAATCAGGTAGTTATGCGGGATATTTTGATGGCGATGTAAAAATGACACAAAAACTAAAAGCCGATGATTCCGGTGATACCGATATGAAAGCCTATATTTATGGGGCAGTTACTAGTGCAGGAATGTATAGTGCTAACGGAGCACACTCTGACGGGGCTACTGTTTCAAATTTAGGAACAGGCTTTTATAGAGTTACATTTACAAATTCACCAGGAAGTAAAGGTGCATATACAGTGGTGACAAATATGAGGTTTAATGCTATCGGTTTTATAACCGTAAAAAATTACCCTTCTTATTTTGAAATTAGAACATACGATACGTCAGGTAGTCCGGCGAACAAAGGATTCAACTTTGTAGTCTATAAAAAAT
>JALSTL010000068.1 GCA_026983755.1 Melioribacteraceae bacterium
AGTCAAGTCACCAATATAAAATTGCAACTCTTCTATTTGTCTTCCAATATGAGGATTTAATAGTGTACTTGTCAGTTTTACATAAGTTCCAATGGTATAAGCTCCATTTGGGTTACCAATTCGCGTGGCATTATCGCCATCATAATGTAACCAATCCGTTACGGTTTGAACATTGCGATTTTCCATTGGTGCACCACCATTTGAATGAATTGAGTATAAAATCTGTGCTTGGGTATTAAATGTTGTAAATGCAACAAGTAATAAAATGAATAAAGATAATTTTGTTTTCATGTTTTTATTTTATTATTATTTTTCTAGTAATTTGTTTCTTTTCATTTGACGCATTAATGAGATACAAACCTTTGGTAAGATTTGAAGTATTTATTTCATTGACGCCTGCAGATATTTCCAAACTTTTAACCTTTTTTCCGGTTAAATCAAACAGTGAAATTTTTAGGTTTTGCTTATTTACTATTTGTAATTTTCCTGAAAGTGAAATCACATTGAACTCATCTTTTGAAAATACATTATCAATACCATTGGCATTAGGGTCATACCGGTAAGTAAACGTAATGGCATTGCCAATTTGAGTTCCACCATTGGTATCGCTGGCATAGATTTTTATGACATAATCTTTGGGGTAATTGGGAAAATTAAGTGGGTTTCCATTGCTATCATGAGCCGTTCCGTCATGATGGGTAAAGTCAATATCAGTATTTTGAGTAGAAGCTCCCGGTGCCAAAGGATTTCCACCTTGTTTCACGTCATTTACTCCCATTCCAAAAAAACAATTGCCTCCACCGGCAACACCAAAACAATATTGCATTTCCGAACCATTAGTGTTGATAATATTCTGCACTTCAAGCGTTAGATATATATCACTATTTCCTGTATTGGTGGCAATTATGTGAGTTGTAAAATCATTGGTATTTATTGTAATAATTGCCCCATCGTTTATTTGTTGTCCGGTTTCATGATTGGTCAAAGTAAATTGTGCTTGACCGAAAAACCCGCTGAATAATAGAATAATTAAAGTTAATTTTTTCATTTTTTTTATTTATTTATAATCAATTTCCTGGTATCCACTTTATCCTTGAAATATATTTTGACCAAATACATTCCGTTTGCCAAATGAGATAAATCGATTTTTTCGTGATTGGAACTTAATTTGGAATGATAGATTTGTTTTCCGTTAATTTCATAAATATTTAAGTTCAAATCTTTTGCATTGGAAATTTGAATGTATCCTGAGGTTGGATTCGGATAAATTGAAACCGCTGTAAAATCATCATTATCAATAGCATTTGTGTTTTGTATTTCAAAGAGTTTGGTTGCTTTTGTCGTAAATTGTCCATCTCCGTAGAAAACAATATTTCCTGTTGATGTTTCTGACATAGCGTAATTTCCCGAACCGTAAGTGCAACACATACCATCCCCGTAAGCGTCTAAAATTACAAACTGATAACACCCGTCGGAATTCAAAGTAACATTATGTGTATGGGTTTGCGTTCCGCTTCCTGACAAATCGGAATATGGGCCGCCATTGGCAAGTATATTTTGGTTTTCATCCAATATTGCCCATTGTGTTTCAGATCCCCACTGGTCTTGCACAATGGTAACAATATAGTCAGTCCCGTTTCCGATATTTTGCGTTTTATAGAAAGGAAAATCGGCAGAATTATCACTCGGATCTTCGTCGGTTTGTCCTTGAATGGAGACAGTTGCATTCAATGTGTTGTTTGCATTAACATTAAAACTTAAATCCGGAAGATCTACTTGCACTTTTTGCAAAGGATCTACGGGATTATTGTAAGTTACTGTATTGGAAATCCCATTAATATCATAATTAATATCTATACCGTTAATTGTGTTTGAACCGTAATTTTGTAATTCAATCATTGGTTTCAAATCATTAGGGGAGCAAATGGTATCTTTTCCTGATAATGAAGTTACTTTTAAATTGTTTGCATATTGAAAGCCGGTATATGAAATAGGTCCGTCGTTTCCTGTAATTATTTCTTGATGACCTTCGGCTACAAATGCAACTACTTGTAAATTTCCCAATTCCAAAGGAACACCGTTGATATCCTGAGGCAAAGTATAAGTATATTGACGTTGCACCAATGTTCCTTGTGAAGTTGTTGTAACTTGATCTCCCCATTGTCCGGTAATCAAATGTCTTAAAATGTGCATGTGGTTATAATTGCCATTGGGTAATACTTGGGCGGGATTAAAAGCATTTGCACCCGCTTGGGGACCTTCTACATTATCTTGTAATAGTGCTACGTTTATATAATTTTCCGAAGAACCGTTTGCCGTATAATAAACTTCAACATTCACCACCATTTCACGCGTATTGATATCTACCGATGCTTCCAATGCTACATTACAATAGGCGCTTTGTCCCAAGATAGTATTTGTATTATTGTTCCAGTCACTTCTACTTGTAGCAGTAGCTGTTCCCGAAAATAGATGTCTATTCACGGAACCTGACGGATAGAAGGGAACATTTGCTTCGTTAGCAATAGCACCACCAAATTGTGTTCTAAAATCAGGCTCCCCCGAATTAGGAACTGCATATCCACCCGTATGAATATTTATTAAAAAAACATCATCGGGGTGTGCATCTTGTATTTGTTGAGCAATACGATGTCCATCAGGGCAGTAAGGGCAATGTATTCCGGTAAATTCTTCCAAAACTACGTTTTTGTTTTCCGGCGTTTGACTTACCGGCAATTGAGCACTAATATAAAAAGAAGTTAGCCAAAGCAATAATAAAGTAATTTTTTTCATAAAATATTGAATTTGTGTAATAATTGAAACAAAAATAAATATAATTGTCCTACATTAGTGTATTCATAGACTAAAAAACTAAAATCTATCTAATTTTTGAGAAAATTTCAATATATTTAATATTTATTACAAAATTTTTAATAAACCCAATGAATATTAAAAACTATTCATTTTCCAAAGCTTTTTTATAGTCTTGAAATTTGAGTTTTTCTTCTTCGGATAATTTGGGAAAATCCACTTTTAGTTTTTTGAGTTCTTCTAATAAGATTTTTGCTACGATCAACCGTGCGGTAGGTTTGTCGTCGGCAGGGATTACATACCAAGGCGCATAAGCGGTTGATGTTTCATTTAAGACATCTTCGTAAGCTTTTTGATAATCGTCCCAATAGCCGCGTTCTTTTAAATCGGCGGCATTGAATTTCCATTGTTTATCTTCTCGTCTGATACGTCTGAGAAAACGGTATTTTTGCTCCTCTTTGGAAAGATGTA
>JALSTL010000069.1 GCA_026983755.1 Melioribacteraceae bacterium
ATTCAAAAGTTAGACATGTAGGTGATTTCGGTAACATTCTTGCCGATAAAGATGGGAAAGCTCATTTGGAGTTTGTAGATAATTTGATTTCATTTGAAGGGAAACATAGTATAATCGGAAGAGGAATTGTTATACATGGCGGTGCTGACGATTTAACATCTCAACCTTCAGGCAAAGCCGGTCCGCGTGTTGCTTGCGGTACAATTGGTATTGCAAAATAAATTTTATAAAATCGGTTGTAAAAAAGTTTTACGTTTTAAAAGTGTAGGATTTGAAAAATAATTTATAAGATGTTGATTCCGATAAACTACATCGGAATCAACATAGCTATCTCGCCTTCTTTTTGGTGAGACAATATTTAATGAGAAGGTTTTACGTCTCACATCTTGTATTATGTCATACTGAGTGAACGTTTTTTGTGAGCGAAGTATCTCCCAAACTAAAACATCGGTGATTCTTCATCCCGATTGAAAAACATCGAGATTCAGAATAACAGTTTGCGTCTCTCGTTTTGCATTATGTCATACTGAGTGAACGTTTTTGGTGAACGAAGTATCCCCCAAACAAAAAATAGGAGATTCTTCATCCCGATTAAAAGACATCGAGATTCAGAATGACAGTTCGCGTCTCTCGTTTTGCATTATATCATACTGAGTGAACGTTTTTTGTAAACGAAGTATCTCCGAAAAATATAATTTAAGAGATTCTTCATTTCGGTAAAAAAGACCTTCATTCAGAATGACATTAAACTCTTCTGTCAAACTGAGTGAACGTTTTTGGTGAGCGAAGTATTTCCCAAACTAAAAAATAGGAGATTCTTCATCCCGATTGAAAAACATCGAGATTCAGAATGACAGTTCGCGTCTCTCGTCTTGCATTATGTCATACTGAGCGAATGTTTTTTGTAAACGAAGTATCTCCGAAAAATATAATTTAAGAGATTCTTCATTTCGGTAAAAAACACCTTCATTCAGAATGACATTAAACTCGTCTGTCATACTGAGTGAACGTTTTGCGTTTTACGTCTTGCTTCTCACGTCTTGCGTCCAACAATTGTACTAAACCGTTTCCCCTCCGCAACTACTTCCGGCTCCGGCAGTACAGCCGAAACAATGCGAACCGAATAAAATTTTTCTTTCTAATAATTCATTGTAATCAAAATCAAAAATTGTTTTTTCGGTTTCTTTTTTAATTTGCATTTCCAACATTTGATTAAAATCGCAATCGTAAATTTTGCCATCGTAACTAACACTTACCATAGAGCGACACATAATTCCTTCAACGGCAAGCGGATTAAATGCATTCACTAATTTTTCCATATAATCTTCATAATCATTTCTTCTAATCAAATCTTCTTTAAATCTATGAATCGGCATATTTGTAATCACAAATAAATTATCGAAAGTAATATTATATTTATCCAAAAGTTCCTTTTTGAATCTACTTTTTAAATCGCATTGCGATGCAGGTAAAAATGCTCCGACGGGATTATAAACCAAATCTAAAATTAACTTTTTATTTCCTTTTCCGTAACCTTGTTCGTTTAACATTTTCAGAGATTCAATACTTTTGGCAAAAACTCCTCGCCCTCTTTGTTTATCCGTAAAATATTCTTGATAATACGGCATTGAAGAAACCAGCTCCACTTCATTTTCTGCAAAAAACTCCGGCAAGTACAAATTGCTTGCTCCGGTAAGCGGATGCGGATCATGAGTAACCGTTAAATTATGCCTTACCATAACATGTTTATTCATCTTACGTGCTTCTTTAACCATATATTGAAAATGCTGATGAAGTTCGGGAGCACCTCCGGTTATATCCAAATTTTTAATTCTATCATCGCTGCCTAAAACCTCAAGACACTTATCAATTGTCTTTAAATCCATGTGTTCCGTTCTTTTGGGAGAAGAATCAACATGGCAATGCAAACAAGCTTGATTACAAAGTTTGGTAATGTTAACTTGTAAAGTTTCTACGGATATTGGTGATACATTTATTTTTTTTACATGTTCATCAAAATCATATTCGTTATCGGACTTCTCTTTTGTAGAAGAGTATCCGTTTGTTGATATTTTATTTTCGGTTAAGTTTGCCATTATACTCCTAATTTATCAAATTGGTTTAACATTTGAACACCGTGCACCAAATCAATTCCCGCATCCATTGCAGCCGCAACATGAACAGCTTCGGTCATTTCATCGGGATTTGAACCATTTTCCAAACATGCCGTTGTGTAAGCATCTATGCAATACGGACATTGCTTGGAATGTGCCACAGCCAAAGCTATTAAAGATTTTTCCCTTTTTGTTAATGCTCCGTCCGTACCGACTACAGTATTGTAATAATCAAAAAACTTATCCATTAATTCTTTTCTGAATTTACCAACATCTGCAAATTTTCCCAAATCTTTTGATTCGTAATAATTCATTTTTTCTCCTAATTTTTTTGGATATTCTATTTGTGATTTTAACCGAAAAAAATTTTTACTGAAATTTCAACAATGTGAACACAAAAGTTTTTTACTTGCTATAATAAACAAATTTTTATTCAAAATAAAAGTAAACGAGATGACAGTTTTTAAATGAAATTTTCAATACGAGCATTTTCTATATGCCGCATAATCGAAAAACGAAATAATATAGGAAGATTATTTATAGTTTATAAGGGTAAAATAATTTATTTTTTTACCAATGTAAAATTGTACTCCGTTGCTTTAGTGTTAGAATTAATCGGATTTATTGTAGCGTTAATAAATCCGGGTTCGGACGTTAATCCCATTCTTTTTAATTGTTTATTATCGGGATAAATTTTATAGCTACCGGGTTGAATTCCGTAAGTGTAAAATGAACCGTCCGAAAGTGTTTTAAGTTTTATATTTTTCTTTGATTTGATGTTTCGAACAATTACCGTCAAAGCGATAACGGGTATTTTTTTTCCGTTAATTATTTTAAAAACCGAACCGCTTATTTCCGCCGCTTCATAAAAAGGAATATCAATAGTTTTGTAATTATTCGGGTCTGTAACAAAACTGAATTTTTTATAAACCGGTTTCCAGTTGGGATTTAAGTTTTTATGTTCAATGATTTTTGCTTGGTAATTGGAATAAGTATCGAGTTGACTTATAAAAATTGTACCGTCTGTTTTTTTCTTTTTATCACCAACGGAATTTATTTCTATATCCATACCGGATAATTTTTTTTCGCCTTTATCAAAAATGTTGTTATTATTATCATCAAGAAAAAATCTGAACGCTGCAGCGGATTTTCCAATCATTGCTCTGTTGTTAAAATCATAATCATTCAAATTTTGCATATATGCGAATGAACCGCTAAAGGTTTGTGAAGCAAATGAATTGGAAACGGTTGTAGCCGAGCGTAAAAACGGAAGATCGTAAATAATATTTAATTGTGTGTTTGAGAAAGAGGTGTTGAAATTTTCCGTGTGAGAAAGTTGCACCCTAATATTGCGTAAAACCGTTGTTGAAAATGTTAAATTAAAATAATTCCAAGCTTCATGTATTACATCATAACCGAATTTTATATCAACAATATTTCCCGTAAAATTTTCCAGCGGAAGCATGAAAGAATAATTTAATCTGAAATTTAACATAGTGTTTTCCATGCTCCGGTTATTGCCATAGAATTCGAAATGATTTAATTCCACAGACGGCATAAAATTATTTAAAGTAAGATAACTCCTTGCGGAAAAATCATATCTATCCGAATTATTGTAGCTTATTTTTTTTGCTCTAATTAAAAAACTGAGAGGATTATCTTTGAAGTAATAAGGATAAAAAATGCTTGCACTTATTTCATTTTTTATTTTCGCCGGATTTAATTTCTCATTTTTATCGTATAATGTGGCATTGATGTTTATGTTTGCCAAATTAGTAAATAACGAATTTAAACCGAACGAAGCCAAAGCATTAGGAGCAATTGTAAAATTCAAAATGCTACCGTTAAATATTCTTGCAGTGGTAACATTGTAAATAGAAGAATTTTTCAAATCGTTTATAAAAACATCCGATGCCATTGTGGTTGTAAGCCAATCGGTCAATCCGTATGATATTTTACCTTGAAAGAATTTATCTCTACCATTAATAAGTTCGCCTAAATTAAAAGAATAATCGAGATTTTTTTCCGGTACTTGATTAACCGGTATTTGATACATTTTTCTTACCACTTCGTATTCACCGTTGGGACCTAACAAATGAAGTTCAATTAAAGTATTGCCGTAAAGAAAAGGTAAATAAAAAATAAATTTTCCGTTTGCTCCGGCTTTTGTAATATCAATTAATCTATTATTTTTATAAATTTCTACAGTCCAATTCGGTTTAGTAATATCTTCTATTTTGTATTTGCCGAAAATTTTTCTCTCTTCCAAAGGTTCGTTTGTAATTTTAATTCCCCTATAATCGTAAGGTTGAATTCCCAGCGTATTATTGTTTCCAAGTGTTATGCTGCTGATTTTTCTATTATTGATAAAAGCATAACGCCATCTTGCATCCAATTGATTAAATCCGAAACTATCTTCAAATAAAATTTGTCTGTTAAATATTTCTGCATCACCGCCAAAAACTTCCGCCGCTAATCCGAGTTGATATGAATATGAAGGATTTTGATTTTTTATAAAATTTGCATTGAAGTTGTAATCCGCAATAAATCCTTTTAGCAGATGTCTCTTTCTTTTGTAAAGTAAAGGAAAAGTTTTGTATTGCCGTAAATTTTTATAAAGCGATAATTCTTTTTCATCAATCAATCTTTTGTAAAGCGGTGTGTTTAACGATTTTATTTTTATAATTAATCTTTTCATATCGGTTTGTAAATTTAAGTTTAACAGCTTGTTAAGTACTTCGGTTTTTATTAAAAAATCTTCACCGTTTTTAATAAAATCATCTTTTTGTAGCAAATAGGTTTTTCCGTTTACTTCCGCTTTGCCGGTATTAAAATTTATTATATATTGTTTATTTTTTTCGGCATCAATTATACCTGTAATAATACCATTATTTTTCAGCGAATGATTTATTTTTAGCCAAGAAAGTAATTTCACTGCAGGAATAAAAACTTCATTATTTTTATAGGCGGCTACAATCATTTCATTTAGCAAGCCCATATATTTTAAATTCAGAAATATTTCTTCGTAATTTTCATTTTTTTCATTTGAATTTTTAAGATTTATTGATGCACTGCTATAGTATTTTGTAAATGGAGTCCATTTATTTTTTATTTTCGCTTTAATTTTCCATCTGAAATCGGAAAGATTTTTCTCGGTTAAATGAAAAGACGTATCCGCAATTTCGTTGGAAATAATTTTTTGATAATTTTTTGCAAACACATCGGATTCGTTTTGAGCTTCAACAATTATTAAATATTTTTGTGCATTTTTTATTTTATTCCATTTAATTACATTGTTTTCAGTAATAAAACTTTTTATTTTAGGTTTTTTTTCCTCTTTGGATTTGAAAATTCCATTCTTAGTAATACCGAATATTAAAGGTTTGGAATATTTGCTCCAAGTATATTCGTTATAAGCTCTTACTCTAATTCTATATTTATTTCCTCTCTGCAAAGTATTTTCCAAAGGAATAAATTGATTTTTACTAACTAAACCGTAATGAGACGAAATAATAACCGTATCGGATTTATTGTTTGATATTTCATCCACATAAACGGTATAACCGTTTGCATTTTTTATTTTTGACCAATTAAAAATAGGCGTAGTTGAATTAAAAGAAATTTTACCGGTTTTATTAATATTAAAAAATTGAGGTGTATCCAATTTAGGTACTTCTATTCTGATAATTACCGAATCCGAAAAGTTGCTCCATTGCGTTTTATTGTAAGCTCTGATTCTAACTTTATAGGATTTATTAAACTCTAACAAATCGTCAAATATTCTAAAAACATTGGTTGTAATTAATCCGTAATTGTAAGAGCGGAAAAGCGAAGTATCTATATTTTTATTGGAAATATCGTCTATATAAATTGTATAACCATTGGCACCTTTTACTTTAGTCCATTTCAATATCGGATCAACAGTGTGGAAAATTATATAATTGTTTTTCCCTTTGGTAAGAATAACCGGTGTTTTCAGTTTAACGGAATCCTCAGCGGAAATATTTTTTCCGGAAGAACCGGGATAAAAAATAATAGATTTGGAAGTTGCATGTAAATATGTAAATATCCAAAAATTAAAAAAGCAAATTAATAGCAAATTATTAAAGGAAATTATTAATATTTTATTCGCCTTTTTTAATAAGGATTCCATAATTAAGGAATTATAAATTCAAAAGTATTTTTAACATTAGGAATATTTTTCATTTTACTTTGCGGAATATCTTCTTTTTCATTAAAAACAGCTTCTAAAATTGCTTTGTATTTTCCGGGTTTGAAAATATTTTGCGGTAAAACATAACTGCGTATCATATTAAAATAAACGGAAGTATAATCCGATTCGTCTTTAACCGGTTGACCTTTGGAATTAAATATTTTAAGATTAAAGTTACCGAAAAAAGGAGAATTCCCTTCTCTTTTTAACAAGTATAACAACTTGTAACTACCAGTAGAATCGCGAGAAATTTTTGCATTGGAAATATTGAGGCCGGTATTTGCGATACCTTTCCGGAAAATAACGGTTGTTACTTGGTTTAATACAAATCTGAGTTTAGCCGAAACTCCGTTACCGGAAGAATCTTGCTCTTTAATAATCGGTGAAGATGAAGTTACAATGCGTGTCCAATACGTACCGTTTTTCAAATAGCCGGGTGGTTTTACAAACAATCTTACGGTTTGTCTTTCTTTGGGATGCAAAACGAATTTTTTAGGAAATGCTTTTACCCAAGCATTGATAGAAGGCAAACTATCTTCCGGTTGTTTAATATATTTCATCGTTCGGTTTCCTAAGGAATCTGATATTGGATAACCGAAAATAAACGATATGGAAATTTCATAAGAATCATAAGATTCGTTTTGTACAATCAACTTTCCGAATTTATTGTGCTCATCCGTATAAACAACATAAGGCGAAATAATAACCTGGGCTTTTAAGTTTACAACAACAAAAAACAATACTAATGTTATAAATATTTTTTTCATAAAAATTCCACCGTTAAAATAATAGTTCCTTTATAAGTACCCGGTAATAAATTATTTTTTGCATAAATTTTACCACCTAACCAAATAAAAATACTTCTGTTTTGTTTTACGCCTCTAATTATCAAAGGATTATTGGGGTTAAATCTTCGTCTGTTCCTTCTTCGGTCTCTAAACGACCAAGCTGCATTTTGTCTGTCGAATTTAATAGGCAAATAATTTTTACCGTTTAAAAGATATTCTGGCAAAACAAATGTAATTAAAAAATCCTTTTTTTTTAAAAAATTGTGATGCATTGAAAATTTTGCCGCACCATAATTAAAATGTAGGATATTTTTCGAATAACCGATAAAAACATCACCGAAATTTAAATCTTTATGCTTATAGATATAAATTGATTGCGGTAAAACGTTACAAACGAAAATTATAAGAAACAATATTGTAAAAAGACTTTTGAATTTCATAGTTATTAATAAAATTAACTTTTAAGTTAATAAATTTTCTTAAAATAAGAATAATTTAAGATGGGCAAATTATTATAAAAATAGCAAGAATATCAGTTTGTGCATTTTTGGTATAAACAAGTGTGTTATTATCTGTAATTAATTAAGTAAGTGAAACCTCCGAAAAATTAAATTTTCATATTAAATTGGTCATACTCAGAGAAATCGTTATAAAGAACGAAGATGAAATATTATCTTAGTTCGTTTTCCCTCCTCAGTCCGTCGGGTATAACATTTTACAATTTACTAATTCAGAATTTTCCAAATGATTCTTTATAAAAGAAAAAACATTCAACTGTAATTATACTTAAAATTTTAATTATTTAATATTTTATTTAACAAGTATCATTTTTCTAACTTGTGAGAATTTTTTTGTTTTGATTGAATAAATATAAACACCGCTGGTAAAATCGGCGGCATTAAAATCAACAAAATGAAAACCCGCAGCAAAGTTTTTATTTACCAAAGTTTTTAATTTTCTGCCTAATACATCGTAAACGGAAATATTTACTTTTGAATTTTCCGGTAATGAAAATTTTATTTTTGTTGTCGGATTAAACGGGTTCGGATAGTTTTGAAACAACTCGTATTCTGCCGGTAAAGTTTCGGTATTAACCGAAAGAGGTAAAGTATTTTCATCAATAAAGTTTCCGATGGAAAACCTTTTTATATTGTTACCGTGAAACACCGATAAAAATTTACTATCGGTTTGCCAGCGTAAAACCGAATTACCGCTCGGGTTTACAGTATTAAACTTAATTGTTACAAGGTCAGACCATTCCGGAGCTTTTTTTAACAACGTACCGTTATTGTCTTTATCCAATTCAATATTTATCCACAATTGGTTTTTCAAAGGTTTTGTAACCGAAGCCTCAATATAATTTCCGCCGCTGAAATTATGAAAATCATAAGATGACCGTGATACTTTTACTTCATTTTCCATATTGATGGATAAATCCGAATCATTGAAATTAAAAATTAAAGTTGCCCCGCCCAAATCAATATTAGAAGTATCGGTATTTAATTGTAGTTTTACAATATAATTTGTGCTGTCGCTACTTATAACAACAAATCTACCGTTTATTTGTGAACCGAATGTAAAATTATAAACGTTAAAAATACATAGAAATATTACTGATAGTAATTTTTTCATTATAAATCCTTTAATTATCAACAAATTTGATTACGGTACTTGGGATTTTTTCCCTTTATTTTTTCGCCAATAAAGATTTCTATCGTCAATATTTACACCTCCGTTTATATTATAATCTCCTGCTTTATATCCTAAAGTACCGTTGTCTTTTCTCCAAACAATATTTTTATCATCATCGTTTACTTCACCGTTTTCATCACCGTCTCCGGAAAACATTCCCCAAACACCCGGTTCAATTTCTACGGCGGCATTATTACCGTAATATTTATCGATACCGGTTGAAAAATCGTATGTAGTTACATTTTTAATTTTTGTAATATCTTTATTTACTTTTTTTGTATTGGTAAATTCTTTTTTATCTGTTTGTGCGTAATAACCGGCATTTAATAACATTAAAATTATTATAATTATTCTTGAATGTTTCATACTATTCCCAAATATTTTAAAATAGTTAAAATTTCAATCATTCTATCATATAAATATAATTACAAATTTACAAAATATGTTTACTATTTTGAAATTTTTATTTTCCGGAATAATTATGATAAGTAAAATCTTTACTTTTTAATTTTAAACAATTAAAATTTTATATTTTTGTTTTCAATTATATTGTTTCTTTATTTCACAATAATAATTTTCCTTCCGGTATTGAGAACAAAAAATATGAATTTTTTTTATTCGGTAATTATCAAATTTGGAGAAAATTCAAAAATAAAATCTTATTTGAACATTTTTAAAGTTTGCTTATTTTTCCACATATAATTTTACTTGATAATATTTATGAATTTAGAAATTAGGAAATACCATCCTTCCGATATAACATCACTTTATAAAATTTGTTTACTTACAAGTAACAACGGAAAAGACATTGAAGAATTTGAAAACGAACCGGATTTATTAGGACATCTTTTTGTTGGACCTTACGTAACTTTTGAACCGGAATTATGTTTTGTATTGACAAATAACTTTAAACCTTGCGGTTATGTTTTAGGTACGAAAAATTCGGAGAAATTCTATTTGACCGCAGAAAAAAAATGGTTCCCTTTATTACGGCAAAGATATAAACTGCCGGAACAAAATGATAAATCGAGAATGGCACTTATAAAAAGAGTTTTGCACAAAGGACATAAACCGAAAGACAAATTTGAAAACCATCCGGCACATTTGCACATCGATATTTTACCATTTGCCCAAGGTAAAGGAATGGGGAAAAAACTTATGTTTGAATTTTTGAACCAATTGAAAAATCAAAAAGTAGCCGGGTTACATTTGGAAGTAGGTAAAAAAAATATTAAAGCAATTAATTTTTATCAACATATCGGTTTTACCAAATTGAAAAATTACGAACATTCAATAATAATGGGAATGAGCTTGAAAAATATTTTGTAAATATTTTTCTTATTTTCAAAACGAATAAATTAAATTTCATTTTAAACTTTAACAGAAAAAGAATCAAAGAGAATTTATAATGAAAAAAATAGGAACGGAAGTCGGGAAATTAAAAAATTTTTTAAAACGTGAAGATAATTACAAAAATCTTATTAGAAAACTTGAAGCCATAAGAGAAAAAACAAAACTCGGCGGAGGCGAAAAAGCAATTGAACGTCAACATAAAAAAGGCAAACTAACTGCTCGTGAAAGAGTTGCAAAGTTAATTGACGAAGGTTCGGAATTTTTTGAACTTAATACTTTTTGTGCCCACGATATGTACAAAGAATATGGCGGAGCACCAAGCAGCGGAACTATTTTCGGCATTGGAAAAATTAATAATCGTAATTATTTAATTGTTGCAAACGATGCAACGGTAAAAGCCGGAGCTTGGTTCCCTATTACCGCAAAAAAGAATTTACGCGCTCAAGAAATTGCAATGGAAAATAAACTGCCTGTTATTTACTTAGTTGATAGTGCCGGTGTTTTTCTTCCGCTGCAAGAAGATATATTTCCCGACAAAGAACATTTCGGAAGAATATTCAGAAATAATGCAATAATGTCTTCGCAAGGCATTCCGCAACTTGCGGCAATTATGGGTCCGTGCGTTGCCGGCGGAGCTTATCTTCCTATTATGAGCGACGAAGCTTTAATTGTAAAAGGTACCGGTTCAGTTTTTCTTGCTGGTTCGCATCTTGTTAAAGCTGCAATAGGAGAAGTAATTGATAACGAATCTCTTGGCGGTGCTATTGTACAATCTAATATTTCAGGCGTTACAGATTACATAATGGAAAATGATGACGAATGTTTGATGCAAATAAGAACTTTAACCGATAAAATAGCCGAAACACCAAAAGCAAATTTTAACAGAATCGAATCTTCCCCTCCTTTGTTTAATCAAAAAGAGATATATGGAATTTTACCCGAAGATACAATTGACCAATACGATACTTACGAACTTATTGCGCGAATAGTTGATAATTCCGAAATTGACGAATACAAAGCAGGGTACGGAAAATCCATAATAACTGCTTATGCCCGTATCGATGGTTGGGCGGTTGGAATTGTTGCAAATCAGCGTAAAATTGTTAAAACCGAAGAAGGTGAAATGAGAATCGGCGGTGTAATTTATTCCGATAGTGCAAATAAAGCTACGCGATTTATAATGAATTGTAACCAAAAGAAAATACCCTTGGTTTTCTTGCAAGATGTAACAGGATTCATGGTTGGAAGCAAGGCGGAGCACGGCGGTATAATTAAAGACGGTGCCAAAATGGTTAATGCAGTTGCAAATTCCGTTGTACCTAAAATTACAATTATTGTAGGAAACAGTTACGGAGCCGGAAATTATGCAATGTGCGGTAAAGCTTACGATCCCAGATTTATTTACGCTTATCCGAATGCAAAAATTTCCGTTATGGGCGGCAACCAAGCAAGCAGTGTTTTGCTGGATATAAAAGTAAGACAAATGGAAAAACAAGGAAAGGAATTTGGCGAAGAAGATAAAAAGAAATTACTTGATGAAATTGTAAAATCGTACGAAGATAAAAGCTCTGCACTTTATGCTGCAGCCAGACTTTGGGTTGATGAAATTATAGATCCGGCTAAAACAAGAGAATACATTTCTAAATCAATTGAAATTGCCAATAATAATCCCGAAATACCTAAGTTTAATGTTGGGGTAATTCAAACGTAAGACGTAAAACGAAAGAAGCAAGACGGAAAAATTAAAAAAAGATATTGGAATTTTGGAGCAGATGTTTTTAAAATAAATGGAATTCCTTATTTGCATTTATTTTTTTTCCTTTGTTAAATCCGAATTATGTAATAGAAAACAGAATAGCTCTAAACTAATGTAATATAAAAGCAATTATTCTAAAGCATAAAAATAGGAAGGCTTAAATTAAAAATTCTCTTTAATCTGTTACATATTAAGTTTTATAAACAATTTCTAAATTCTAATGCATAATTTGGGTTCAATAAACAATAGTAACGTAATCATTAAGTCCGCTATTTCCCGTAAGGTTTTTTGAGGTTAAATAAATGAATAAATTTTCATTGGGAGAAATGTTTTTAAGTTCCTCTTTTTCTCCGTTAAATATTTTGGATTTATTTTTTTCATGAATGAAAATATTAATATGTGAATTTTGCAAATCATTTTTCTTTTTATAATAAGAAATTAATAAATTTCTACCGTTAATATTTTTTTCACCGAATTGCGTTTTAATCGAATCGTTTTCTTCGGAATATTTACCTTGAACTACCATTATTCTTTTAACAATTTTAATAGTAACATTTTCGGATGATTGAGTTAAAGATTGTGCAAAATTTTTCGGAGCAATAAAAAAAATAAAAAGGGGAATAAATATTTTTAATTGTTTTGTTTTCATACAAACTATATTTTACATTTACAGAATTATCGGAAATAAAAATGTTTATTTAACTCTAAAAATGAAATGTATGAAAAAATGATGAATAAAATTGTGATCTAATAAGCAACCGAAATAACGAATGAACCTCTGTAAACACCAATCGGTTGATTTGCACGTATTTTAATTTTACCACCGACATAAATTTTAGCTTCGCCAATAGAACCGTTCGCTTTAAGAAAAATGCTTTCGCCGTTTCGTATCATTTTGTTATTATAGTTAACTACTTTAGGAAAAAATTTTAATCGTCCGAATTTTCCACCGAATTTTGATGCCCATTCATAATTGAAAAGTGAAACATTTTTATAATAAACGGTAACACTTCTTCCCTTTTGCCCTTGTATTATAAACTCCTTTCCGGCTTTTGGTTTTATTTTTTCTATAATGGGAAGTCCCGTTAAAATAATTTCACCAAAATCCAAATTACCTGCACCGGATTTTAGTGAAATAGGGTAAATCAGATTTGCTGTTATTCCACCGCTGGTGGTAGTTAATTTTTGTCCAAAAATATTACAGGGAATAATTAACAAAAATAATATGAATAAAAACGGTTTTTGCATATAGTAAAATAGTAATTGTTTTTTAAAATAAAAAAGGTGCTAGCCGCCATTTTTTTGGCATCTAACACCTTAGAGGACCCATGAGGAATTTATTCTCTATGTTACAAACATTATCGGTTTCTAAAAATCAAAGTTTAGCAAATTTTTCTACAATTTTATTTTTCCTTTTAACATTTATCAATAGTTAAATAATAAACAGATAGAACCTACTATAAAAATAAAGTGAAGTGTACATTTTAAAATTAGTTCGATTTCTATTTTAATAAGCAACGGATAATGTAAATGTTCCCACATACTTACCTGCGGGTTGGTTAGCATTTATTTTAATTCTACCACCGACCCATAAATATAATTTTCCGATTCCGTTACTATTTTGTAATTTATATCTTCTACCGTTTCTCACTCTTTTGGAATTTGTGTAAGTTGAATTTTTTCCGGTTCTTCTTACGTGAGAAATAAATTTCATTTTACCTCTTTCCCCTCCAACACTACTTACCCACGCATAATTATTCAAAGTAACAATTCTTGTATAATTTATTGTAATTTTTCTATTGGCAATTCCTGTAACAACAAATCTAGCACCGTTTTTAGGGCTTATAATTTTCCAGTGCTTTCTATTGGTAGAAAGTGCCTCACCGAAATCAATATTCCCCCCCAATTTTTTTAATGAAAGTCCTTTTACAATAGAAAGATGTATATCCTCGCTTATTTCGTTATTGTTTTGTGCTTTTAAAATGTTAAAAAAAAATACTACAAAAAATGCCACTAAAAATGTTTTGAAATACATAAACGTTACCGGATTAAATTTTGTGGGAGCACGATAAATATGCTCCCGTTTATAAAATTTGGTAATTTATTAATAAGCTACCGTTAAAGTAAAAGTACCTGTATAATCACCTTGTTCCGTAGTAGTAGCAACATCAATTGAACCACCGACCCATAAATATAATTTACCAAGTCCGCTTCCGTCGTTGCTTAAATTTACACTTCCTCCGGAAATAACATTTGCTGCGCCGCTATATGTATTATTTCCTCCGGTTGATTCAACATTAGGAACAAAGGTTAAATTACCGTTCGTTCCTCCGTTTGCCGCTACCCACGCATTATTATCCATTGTTACGTTTGCATAAGTTACCGTAACAGCTCTACCCGGAAATCCGGTAACTTCAAAATTAACGCCCGCATCAGGTGTTTTGGTTATTGTTTGTGCGTTATTTGTTATTACATATTCACCAAAATCCAAGTCTCCACCTACTTTTGTCATAGATAATCCTTTTAATATGCTAATTAAAACCGGTTCGTCCAAACTTGCAGACGATTGAGCAAATAGTGATGTGCTGAATATTGTTAATACAAAAAAGACAATCAAAAATTTTCCTTTTTTAATCATTTAATACTCCCTTTTGATTTGTTAAATAAAGTTTTCGCATTAACATTGACAAAGTGTGTGCCATATCACAATTTTTATAATTTTCTTTGAAATCGTATGATATTATCAAAAACCGGTTACTTGGTTTCCATTTTTATTTGTATCAGAATGATTTTTAAATTACTTTGATGTTCTTAATTGGAACAAAATATATAAATTCTAAAATTTAATTTTATTGTTTATACGGTTGGATGAGAATTTAATTGGATTCCTTTAAATTTACATTTGACAAAACCAAAGCAAAATCGATTCAAATAAGATATAGTTGTGGAGTATTATATAGATAAAATATTAAAACAAAAGAAAATATTAAATTAATTATTGTTTTAATTGTCCTTGCATTTCGTCGAAGTTTTGTTCTATACTTTCCAAAAGTGCAAATTGATTTTTTGCACGCACGAGATTATGCGCCGGGTATTCCGTTTTGTAATACACATCGCCTTC
>JALSTL010000070.1 GCA_026983755.1 Melioribacteraceae bacterium
GAATATATTCCGGAATTAACATTAAACTAATGAAATGTACTGGAATGAGAGAAGCACACAAAATGCTTAACCTTGCAAAAGCTTTGGGAATGAAAGTAATGATTGGTTGTATGACGGAAACTTCCTGCGCAATTTCGGCAGCTTCTCAATTAACTCCTCAAGTTGAGTGGGCGGATCTTGACGGAAATTTACTCATTAAAAATGATCCGTTCAAAGGTACACAAATTGTTAATGGTAAAATTAATTTAACGGAAAACAGCGGTATCGGATTGCTATCAAATAAATTTTATTTTTAATTTTGTTACATGTTTTGTGATATATAACACATAAAATCGTTTATACATACCTTTTCTTAGTAAATAAAATAAAAATTTTTATTAACTACGGAAAATACTTACACTAACACTGATGAAAAATAAATTTTCAAAAATATTAACAGGATATAATTTTTTAGATAAAAATTGGGCGGGTGTCTATCCCGGTGGTAATTATCTGATATTCGGTCCAAGAAAAACCGGTAAAACGTTGCTACTATTAAAAATGTTAGAGCATTTGGCAAATAATAATTTTACCAGTTTGTTTATTTCCAACGAAAGAAAAAAAAGTCTGGAAATTCAAGCCGCTTCGGTTTATTTCGATATTGATGAATATGTTTCCAATGGAATTATAAAAGTAGAAAATCTTAAAGAAAAAACTTCCGATTTTGAAAATTTCAAAGAACTTATAAGAAACACTGCACCTCAGTTTTTGTTTATAGACGAAATAACACAATTTGTTAATATTAAAACACCGGGTGAATTTAATACGGAATACCTAAAATTTTTGGAACTTCTTGAAGAAAACGATATTACCACATTTATTACCGCATCGGCACTTAAACTTAAAAATTCAAAACTTATAATACAAACGGTTGCAAAAAATTCGGTTGGAATAATTCAAATTGTTCCCGATAAAACAACTAATAATTATAGCGGTACCGTAATGCTTAAACCGAATATAGGTCATATCGAAGGAGAATTTTCCGCACTTTATAAAATAGAACCTATAAATGGTTTTACGGTAGAAACCAAACCGGATTTATCTAAAATTATAAACAAAGAAATTGAACATACATCCGTTACCAAATTATTAAATGCCCAAGCTTTTTCTTATTCCAATATTTATAATATTGAAGATTTTAAGTTAATTTTGGAAAGTAAAAAATCTTATGTTAACAATACCGGCAAACTAATAAATGTTATTGAATATTCTTTCGATAAAGAATTAATTAAACCGGAGAAATTTTCGGAAATAGTTAAAAAAGCATTAAGCAGGGCAGATAAAATTTCTTATACTTTAAATAAATTATTTATTTTATTATCGGAAAAAAACAGTGATAGATTAAAAAGAGTTTTGACAAAATTGGATAACATTGTTCAACTTGAATTTAATCGGATTGACAATATTGACGAAAAACTTATACGAAAAACTCACATATTAAAAAATAATTTCTCAATAAGCTGAAACAAAAATGTCTGTTAATGAAAACATAATAAAAATTCTTGAAACAAATCAAAACTTTCCCGCACTTGTAGTTGACCAAAGTGCCGCTATTATTGATGTTAATCAAGTTTTTTTTAATTACTTTACTAAATCTGCAATGCTTTACGATATTTTCGATAAAAATACTTCGCTACTTGTAAAAAACAGTTTTATTGATTCGAAAGCATTTTCAAAAATTCAAAGAAGACTTATAGAAATTGAAGTAAATAATAATGTTCAAAATGTTACTTTGCTTATTTCACCATTCAAACTTGAAAATACAAATTATTATTTTGTTATCTTATTTTGGCATACTTTTCAAGAACACATAATTTTATATCCAACCATAGATGATATCAGTTTTACAAGAAAATATAATACCATACTAAATCGTTTGCAGGGAACATTTCCGCAAACTCTTATAGAAAAGAAAAATTTTCAGTACGATTTGGATATAGAAAAAGAACCTATTTTTGTAGAAGAAAACGGAAAATATTTATTTATTAATAATAGCTTTCAACAAAAAATAAAATTATCGGATGAAGAAATTAAATCCAAAAAAGAACATGAAATTTTTGAAGAAGAGATTGCTCAAAAGTTAAGCGCTGCAACGGAACTTTGTAATACTACAAAAAATATTATTGTTCTGGAATCTTTGGATTATTTACCCGAAGACCTTCAACAAAAAAACAGATTGGTAAAATTTCCTGTAAAAGATTTTGACAACAACATTATAGCTACAATAAATTTCGGTTTTATAGAAGCAAAAAGAAATGAAAAAATAATATCGCAACAAACAATTGCTGAAAAAAATAATAAATCCCTTAACAATGTAACCGAAGTTGAAGATGTAAGAACAACGGAAACTGAAAAAGAAGATTTTGCAAAAATTGAATACAATCCGGATAATTTTAAAATTCTGAATGCCAACACAAAAGCATTGAAATTATATGGTTACACACTTCAGGAAATATTAAAAAAAGACATAACGGATTTGTGCTTACCGGAAGATATGCAAAAGCTTTTGAACGATTCGGATAAATTAAAACAACCTACGGAATTTAAACACATAAAAAAAGACGGTAGCATAATTAAAGTGGAAGTTGAAACTACATACTATAAAAATAACGAAAAAACAGTTACCCAAAGTTTAATCAAATTAAAAACGGAATCGGAAAAAATAAAAAATAACGAAAACTTAATTGCAAAAACCGAAGAAAAAGAAATTGTAAAAACGAAAAAACAAAAACCTGAAGAAATTAAGCCTGCTGTAAAATTAAAAGATAATCCGAATATATCGAATTTTTTATCAAATTTGTTTCACGAATTATTAACACCGGTAAACGTAATACTCGGGTTTGTTCAGGAAATTATCGATAGCATAGATAATCCCACGGAAGAACAAAAAGAATCGGCAACTATTATTAAAAATAATAAACAATTACTGTTGCAAACAATGAATACGGCAGCTCAATACTCGCAATTGTTAGAAAATAAAATCCCGTTTAAACCCGAAGAATTTTTACTTGATAATTATATATTCGATTTAAAGGAAAGTATTTCCACAATTATAGAAAATGAAAAAGCGAAAGTTGACTTTGAAAAATTAAATGAAACGATAACCTTAATAAACGACAGACAAAAATTATTAGCGTCCGTAAGTTATTTTATAAAATTCATAATTAAACTATCTAATATTAAACAATTAAAAATCAAAATATATATTGAAAACAAAAAAGTTTATTTTACAATTGGAACCTTTACCGGCAAATTCGAAGAAAAATTTACAGAAACAATTCTTGAACTTTATACATCCGAAAATCCGTTTGAGAAAAAAAATATCGGACTTTCTCCGGTTACCGTTAAACTTGCTCGTTTGCTTAATACATTAACATTAGCGGAAGTAAAAAAAATAATAAAAAATAATTCCGAAACTTTGGCAATAATTTTTCCAATTGGCATAGAAACAACAACGGTAGAAAACAATAATGAAACTATTGTAACGGAAAAAATTCCCAAAGAGACAGAAAAAGAAGAACCGATTGAAACAAACAATAGCACAATTGAAAACAAAGAGATAAATATTCCAAAAAACAAACAGCAAGTACAGAGCAATTCTGCAAATGAGAAAATATTAACGGAAATTGAGAACGACATAATAAAAGAAAAAGAAATTGAAAATGAAGATATTGTAACACAAGATATTGCAACGGAAGAAATTGTTATAGATAAAAATGATAAACCGGAATCTATAACAACTCGGCTTTCATGCTTACTAATAGAAGATTCCGTTGATGCACAATTGCTTTTTGAAACTCAAATGAAGGATTTCAAATTATTGAAAATTGTATCGAGTTTAACCGAAGCATTACCGATAATCAAAAAGTATAAATTCGACATTGTTTACGTTGATATAAACTTAAAAGGACAATATAACGGACTTGATGCGTTAAAAATAATTAAACAATTTGATAATTACGGTAACATCCCGATTATTGCCGTTACCGCATATCCGTTTATTGGTGATAGAGAAAAATTTTTAAAAGCAGGATTCACGGATTATTTTCCAAAACCGTTGTTAAGAGAAAATCTGATTTCAGCTTTAAATAAACTTTTCAAAAAGCAATAAATATTTATAATTAATTTTTAACTTTGTTTAGAACAAAAAAACAATAATAGTTTGTAATATTTTCCCACATCTTTATATTCGCCCAAAAGGTTTTGGCAAGCAACTCAATTACAAAGTTTAATAATTTCCAAACCAAATTTTTTTGAAAAAAAACTTACCGAAAAAATATTTTTTATGTAACTTCATTTATAAGAAATACTTCATAATTTGTAAAAATAATTTGAAAGAAAAAACAAGAACTTTTATACCGAAGTTTTTTTTAGTAATAATAGTAATAATCAATTTACTATTTGTTAAATTGCCTTTATTAAATACATTGCATTACGAAATTTCCGCAGTCAATGCAATTGTTTTATCTTTATTGGGCGGTTATATAACATTATTTTATTTCGGAAAAAATAAAGAATATAAAAATTTATTTTACGAAAAAAAAAGTTACTTCCGTTATCTGTTTTTATATGTAACTTTGCCGTTCGTAATTTCTTTTACTTCTACGGTTTTATGTCAAAAATGTACTGTAACGGAAGGAATAAAATTCTATTTAATAATTGCTGCTCCCGGTGTTCTAATCGGGAGCACGATTGCTTTTTTCTCAATGTTTGTTACCAAAAGATATACTTTTCTATTTTTCACGGGGTTATGGATTTTACTAACTTTGGGTTTTTTGCCGGAACTTTATTTCAATCCTCAAATATATTTTTACAATCCCGTTTTTGCATATTTTCCGGGTGTAATGTATGACCTGAATATAGAAATTTCGCAAACATTAGTATTATATAGAAGTTTGAATATAATTTTTTCAGTTTGTCTTATAATAATTTTAATATTAAAATATAATTCAAGTAAAACGAGTAAACTTATTATAATTACAACGGTTATAATTATTAATTTAATGTTCGGAATAGTGAAAAATAACTTGGGTTTTTCTACAACCACAACAAAAATTGAAAATAATTTGAAAGGATATTTGGAAACCGAGCATTTCAAAATAATTTATCCGCAAAAAATATCAGACAATGAAAAAAAAATATTAATTTTGAATCATGAGTTTTATTATGGAAAAATAAAAAAAATACTAAACAGTGAACCGGACAAAAAAATAACATCGTTTTTATTTACAACGGGAGCACGTAAAAAAGAATTATTTGGCTCCGGAAATGCCGATGTTGCAAAAGTCTGGCTAAATCAAATTTATTTGAATTACGATAACTATAATAATTCGTTAAAACACGAAATTGCTCATATTTTTTCCGGCAAATTTGCCAAAGGAATTTTTAAGTTTCCGGCAAATTACAATCCCGCTTTGCTGGAAGGTTTTGCCATGGCAATTGAAAATAACTACGATGATTTCGATATTGATTATCTTGCATTTCTTGCGTATAAAAATAATTATAAAATATCTTTACAAAAATTATTTTCCAACTTTAGTTTTTTTACAAATACAACATCACTTTCCTATATTTTTGCTGGTTCGTTTATAAAATATCTTTCTGATAAATACGGCTGGAAAAAAACCAAACAATTGTATTCGGTTGGTGATTTTAAAAAAGTGTATCATAAAAGTATTGGAACTCTTGGAAAAGAATACTACAATTATTTAAATAAACTGAATTTTACCAATAATAAAAACAGAGCAAAATTATATTTTGGTCATTTACCCTTGATAAAAAAAATATGTGCTCACGCAGTTGCAAAACAAACAAAAAACGCTTGGTTACTTTTTAGAAAAAAACATTATTCGAATGCAGAAAAAAAATTCGAAGAAATTTATAAATACTCCAATACATATTCTTCTTTAGTTGGAATAATTAAAACGAAAATAGAATTGAAAAAATATGAAGAAGCTAAAAAAATTTTACTAGATAAAATTAAAAGATACACAGAGTCCGGCTACTATTACAGTTTGGAAAATATGCTTGGTAATATTTATTGTTTGTTAAACGAATATACAGAAGCAACAAAAGTATTTGAAAATATAAAAAGAAAAAAGGTTCGGTTTAATTATACCAACACTGCAGAAATTAAATTGTTTTTAATAAAAAATTATAAAGAAAAATTAAAACAATATATTGGTAACAATACCCAAAAGAAAAAAATCTTAAAGGAATTACTAATTTCAAAACCTTCCGATGCCGTTTTACAAACCATTACCGAAGAAAAATTTTCATTGGAAGAATACCGAAATACATTAAAAAATATTTTAATAGAAACTACTGCTAAACATAAATATTTTTCGGATACATATTTTAGATTAAGTAAATTTGCATTAAAGTTTTCGGATTTCAATAACGCAAAAAGATATGCCGAAATTTCATTGCAAAATGTTAAACAAAAAAGAAAAAAAATTGTTCAAGAGCTTATCAAAAAAACAGATTGGGAAAGTAAGAATAAAAGTTCGTTAATAAATTAAAATAATTTATATTTGCAAAACAATTAAAATAAAGCGTTAGAAAATTATATTTACAAATGTTTGAGTAATATAAATAAAATTTAACCGTAAAAAAAAATGAAAAGATAATTTTCAAATTCTATAAACAGTACAAAACATGAATATACAACAATATATTGGGGAAAACCATTTTAAAATAATATCCAAATTGGCTAAAGCCGAACAAACCGAAGTGTTTATAGTAGGAGGTTTTGTTCGTGATGTTATTTTAGATAGAAAACGAACCGAGATTGATTTTTTGGTAATAGGAAACGGAACAAAATTTGCAGAAGAACTTTCTAAAAAATTAAAAGTAGCAAAAATTAACATATTTAAAAATTTCGGTACTGCACATTTTACATATAACGGAATTGATTTCGAATTTGTTGGTGCAAGAAAAGAATCGTACAAAAAAAACAGCAGAAAGCCCGAAATTGAAACCGGTACATTTAAAGACGATATTAAAAGAAGGGATTTTACCATTAACACTTTAGCCGTTTCGCTTAACGAAAAGAATTTCGGAGAGGTAATTGACACATATAATGCTTTGGATGATATAAAAAATAAAATAATAAGAACTCCGCTTAATCCTCTACAAACTTTTAATGACGACCCATTAAGAATATTAAGAGCATTCAGATTTGCCGCTCAATTAAATTTTAAGGTTGATGATAATATTTTAATCGCTTCCAAAGAAATGTCGGAAAGATTAAAAATTGTTTCACAAGAAAGAATTACGGATGAATTATTCAAAATATTAAAATCGGATAAACCGTCAATCGGCTTAAAGCTTTTACAAGAAACCGGCGTAATGAAAATAATATTTCCGGAAATTGCTAATTTGTCCGGTGTAGAACAAAGAAAAGATTTTCATCATAAAGAAGTTTTTTTACATACTTGTCAAGTTGTTGATAATATTGCTGAAAAAACAGATAACGTTTGGTTGCGTTTTGCCGCATTGGTTCATGATATTGCCAAACCTAAAACAAAACGATTTATTGAAGGCACAGGTTGGACCTTTCACGGACACGAAGAAATTGGAGCCAGAATGATGAAAGCAATATTTAAACGATTAAAACTTCCTATGAATAAACTCGGGTATATCGAAAAACTTGTAAGATTACATCTACGCCCGATTGCTTTGGCTTCCGAAAATGTAACCGATTCCGCAATAAGAAGATTAAGTGCAACCGCCGGAGAAGATCTGGACGATTTAATAACTTTATGCAGAGCGGATATAACAAGTAAAAATCCACAAAAGGTTTCCAAATATTTACGCAACTACGAAAACGTTATGGCAAAGGTTAAAGAAGTTCAAGAAAAAGATAATTTGCGTGCATTTCAATCTCCGGTAAGAGGAGAAGAAATAATGGAAATATGTAACTTAAAACCTTCTAAAAAAGTAGGTGAAATAAAAACGGCAATTGAAGAAGCAATTTTGGATGGGAAAATTGCCAATACGTACGAAGATGCAAAAAAATATTTATATGAAATAAAAGATAAATTTATTTGAAAATCGAATGCAAATAAGATTATCATATTAACGGAAACAAATTGGTTTTAACCCGAATTATGCAATAGAAAAACAGAATAGCTCTAAACTATTGTAATAAAAGAAATTATTCTAATGCAAAGCATTATGTGGAATTAAATTAAAAAATCTCTTTAACTTATTGCATATTAGAGTTTTATAAACAATTTATAATACTAATGAATAATTTGGGTTTAACATTCTACAAAAATAAAATAAAAAAATTTGTAACTTTTTCTAAAATCATTCGTCATAATAAACAAGCAGAAGAAAACATTAAATCAAATTTTACAAACGGGAGCTTTTTGATGAAAAAAATTTTTTTACCAATAATGTTTTTATTTTGTGTAAATGTTTTTGCACAAAAAAAACTTACATTGGAAAAAGCAATATCAATTGCATTGCAACGTAATTCCAATTTAATTAAAGGTACCAATTCATTGCTAATTAAAAAAGCGGAAATAAAAAATGCTTACGGAGAACTTTTACCTAATTTTAATTTAAGCGGTAGTTGGGATTGGCGTAGAATAAGCGATGACGGCGGTCAAAAACAAATTGGATATTTGGGAGAAATAATTCCAACTCCCGCAACAAAAACCGATACAAGAAATTATTCCGTTTATGCCGGTGGTCGTATTACTTTATTTGACGGTCTGGCCAATTATGCAAAACTTTCTCAAAAAAATAAAAATTTTGAAGCGGCAAAATTAAGTTTGGAAAAATTAAAACAAGACATTGTTTTTAATACAACCTCTTATTTTTATGCCGTTATAAGTAGCGGAGAATTGGTAAAAGTCCGTGAAGATAATGTTAAATTCAACCAAAAACTTTTGGAAACAATAACGGAAAAAAATAAAGTAGGTTCAATACCTTTGGCAGATGTTTACACACAACAAGTTCAACTGGGTAATGCACAGTTGCTTTTGATACAAGCAAAAAATTCCTACGAAGATGCAAAAAATAACCTGCTAAATTATTTGGCTTTGGATATTACGGATAATTTTGAATTTGTTGACCCGTATAAAAAAATTAGTAAAACTTTCGGCAAAAATAACAATAACTTAAACCTTTCGAAGCTAATCAAAGTAGCTTTAAATAACAGATTGGATTACAAAAGTAAAAAGCTGGAAATTGAAGCTGCCGAAGAAGGAATTACCATAGCCAAAGCAGGATTATTGCCGTCTCTTTCGGGCAGTTATTCTTTTTCTTCAAGCAGCGTAAAACCGGTAGATTTATTTAAACGTAGAGTATATAGCGTAAAACTAAGTTTAAATATTCCAGTGTTTTCAAATTGGCAAACCGAAACAAATATGCAATATGCGGAAGTTCAAAAATTAAATGAAATGGAAAACCTATCAGCATTGGAAAGAACAATAAAAATTGAAGTGAAAAAAAGTTATTTGGATTTAATTGCATCCGAAAAACGTTTGGAAGTAAGTACGGCAAATGTTGTTGCCGCCAAAGAAAACAGAAGAGTTAATAAAGAAAGATATAGTCTTGGTTCGGGAACCATTTTGGATGTATTGCAAGCCGACAAAGATTATACTCAAGCATTAACGGAAAATATTAAAGCAAAATTTGAATATCACACAAACAGAGACAAGTTAATGAACGCACTTGGCAAATTAGATTTTAAAAAATATCAATAAAATGTACTAAGGAGTTTACTTATGAGTAAGGCAAACGGGAAAAAATCGAAAAAAAAGCTCTTAATCTTCGGAAGCTTAGCTATACTAATATTAGCGGTTATATTGCTGGCGGTTTTCGGTGGTAATAAAGAAAAAATTATTTCCGTACAAATTGAAAAAGTTGAAAAAAGAGATATTACACAAAAAGTTACTGCTAACGGAAAAATAAATCCTATTGAAAAAGTTATATTAAGACCGGAAGTAACCGGAGAAATTGTTCAACTACCTGTAAAAGAAGGAGACCATGTAAAAAAAGGACAACTTTTAATAAGATTAAAACCCGATCAATACATAGCCAGACGTAATAAAGCGCTTGCAAGTTTAAATTATGCAAGAGCTACATTAAAAGAAAGAGAAGCTTCTTTAACGGAAGTTGAAGCCAAATACAGACGTGCTAAAGAATTGTATGATAAACAATTGGGAAGCGAAGCGGATTTGGAACAAGCTAGATCGGCTTATCTTAGAATTAAATCTCAAGTTGAAGCTCAAAGATCTTCTGTGATGCAAGCCGAAGAAAGTTATAAAGATGCTCAAGTGGAATTAGCCAAAACAGTTATTTACGCTCCCATAAACGGAACAATTAGCGTGTTAAATGTTGAAAAAAGCGAGAGAGTGCTTGGAAGTTCTTTTAGCCAAGGAACACATCTAATGACTGTTGCAGACTTAAGCACAATGGAAGCTGTTGTAGAAGTTGATGAAAATGATGTTGTTTTAATTTCTTTGGGAGACACTGCTTATATTTCTATCGATGCTTTTAAAGATAAAAAATTTAAAGGTATTGTTTCGCAAATCGGTAACAGTGCAAAAACTACCGGACAAGGAACGCAGAACGAAGTGGTTAATTTCGAAATAAAAATTAAACTTATAGACTTAAATGACAGAATACGCCCCGGTATGTCTTGCGATGCTGAAATATTAACCGATAAAAGAGAAAATGTTTTAAGCGTTCCTATTCAAAGCGTTACGGTAAGAGAACCCAAAAATGTTAATGATAAATCAAATAAAAAAAATAAAAAACCCGTGGAAGTGGTTTTTGTTGAAAAAAACAATTTGGCAAAAATGAAAAAAGTAAAAACCGGAATAAGCGATGATACATACATGGAAATTAAAAAAGGATTACAAGAAGGTGAGAATGTTATTGTGGGACCATACAGAGCTATTTCAAAAGAATTGGAAGACAGTTCCAAAGTAAGGATAATAAAAAAATCCAAAGGAAAAAAACATAAAGAAAAAAATAAAGACGAATAAATTTACGTTGAAAAATGAGAATAGAATGAACATAATTAAAATTGAACATATTGCAAAAATTTATCAAGTCGGTACCGAAGAAGTTCATGCGTTACGCGATGTATCATTAACCGTAGATAAAAATGAATACGTTGCAATTATGGGTCCGTCCGGTTCCGGTAAATCAACGTTAATGAACATTCTCGGTTGCCTTGATACGCCCACAAAAGGTTTATATGATTTTGCCGGTGAAAAAGTAAGCGAAATGAATGACGATGAACTTGCACGAATAAGAAATAAACAGATAGGTTTTGTTTTCCAGACTTTTAATCTATTACCACGCTCTAATGCATTACATAATGTGGAATTGCCTTTAATTTATGCAGGATTAGGTAAAGAAGAAAGACAAAAACGTGCAATTGATGCATTAAAAAGCGTAGGTTTGGAAGAAAGAATTTATCATAAACCAAATGAACTATCAGGAGGTCAAAGGCAAAGAGTAGCTGTTGCAAGAGCTTTGGTTACCAATCCTTCAATAATATTGGCAGACGAACCTACCGGTAATCTCGATTCGAAAACCGGTAACGACATAATGAAACTTTTTAATGAGCTTTACGAAAATGGCAATACTATTATTCTTGTAACGCACGAAGAAGAAATAGCTGCGCATGCCGAAAGAATAATAAGATTGAGAGACGGTTTAATCGAAAAAAATGAAATTGTTAAGAATAGAATAATACCGGAATAATATTATCCGAAAAATCGATTTAATACATAGAGGAAACGTATGAATAATTTTTTATTTCATCTGAAAGAAGGTTTAATAATATCGCTTAAAGCAATCAAAGCAAATAAAGCCAGATCGGTTTTAACAACTTTGGGTATTGTAATTGGTGTAACATCCGTTGTTCTAATGTCAACTGCTATAGACGGAATCGATAAATCCTTTCAGTCTGGTGTTTCCGCTTTAAGTTCTGATAATTTATACATAGATAAATGGTCTTGGTTCGGAGGGGATTTACCTTGGTGGAAAATGAGAAACCGCAAACCAATAAAAATGAATGACTATAAAGAATTTAAACGTTTGGCAAAACTACCGTTAGCTGTTGCTCCTTCAACGTTTGGCAATATGAATATCAAATTTGGTGATAACGTTGCAAACGGAGTTTTTGTTTTAGGAAGTACAAGCGAATATATCAATACTACAAATCTTAATTTTGCTTCCGGTAGATTTTTTTCTGACGTTGAAAGCAAAGGCGGTAGAAACGTTGTAGTTATTGGCAATAATATTGCCCAAAAATTATTTCCCCGTGGAAACGGTCTTAATAGAATGATTTCTTTAAAAGGTTACAAATACAAAGTAGTGGGAATTTTGGAAAAACAAGGAAGCTGGTTGATGGGAAATTTTAATCCCGATAACGAAGTGTTTATACCTATAGAATCTATGTTTAAACATTTTAAACATAGAAGAAGTTCCATTACAATAAATGTTAGAGCACCCAACAGTTCTATGGTAGCAGCCGTTAGCGAAGAAGCTAGAACAATTATGAGAAGAATAAGAGGGTTGAAATATAACCAACGGGATGATTTTTCTATCAATAAACAAGATGCTTTGTTAAAGAATATAGATAAAACAGTTAACGTTATTAAAATTGCCGGTTTTTTTATAACGGGTCTCTCCCTTTTTGTAGGAGCTATAGGAATTATGAATATCATGTTTGTTTCCGTTAAAGAAAGAACCAAAGAAATTGGAATTAGAAAAGCTATTGGCGCAACACGGAAAACAATATTAGGACAATTTTTAGCCGAAGCTTCTTTGATTTGTCTGTTAGGTGGATTGATTGGTTTGATATTGGCAATTATCGGTACGATGATTATATCACAATATAATTTCCCGGTTTCAATCCGTCCGTTTTCAGTATTTTTGGCAATCGGTATTTCTTTACTTACAGGTATTATTTCCGGATTGGCACCTGCATATACAGCGGCTAAAATGGATCCTGTAGATGCATTGAGGTATGAATAATGGAAATTATTAAAGTTGCACTATCTTCGTTAAAAGCAAATAAATTAAGGTCTGCTTTAACAATATTGGGTATTTCGGTAGGAATTTTTTCCATTATAACAGTTACAACTGTTATAACAATGTTGCAGCAAAGTATTGAAGAAGGAGTTTCAAGCCTTGGAAAAAATACTTTTCAGATTCAAAAATTTCCCATACAAGTTGGTGGAGGGCATCAGGCCAGAGCAAAATATAGAAATAGAAAAGACATAACAATTGAAGAATATCAAAAACTTAAAACCAAACTTAACGGTGATGCTCTTGCTGTTGCGGCTGAACAATGGGGTTATGCTAAAACCGTTGAGTACGGAAATAAAAAAACAAATCCGAATGTGCAACTAAGCGGTGTTACATTGGGAGCTTTTCCAAATAATAATTGGGTAGTTGATAAAGGACGTATTTTTTCCGAAAAAGATATTCAAAGATACGAAGATGTTGTGGTTTTAGGGCACGATGTTGTAAAAAAATTATTTACTTTTATTAGTCCCATAGGAAAATATGTAAAAATTGACGGACACAAATTAAGGGTAATAGGCATTCTAAAAGAACAAGGCAGTTCTTTCGGACGTAGCCAAGATAATTTCGCGGTTATTCCCATTACAACATTTCAAAGTTTTTACGGTAAAAGAAAAAGAAGCATTAATATTACTGTTAGTTCACATTCTAAAAAGGATTATAAAGACTTGATAGAAAAAGCACGAGGTTATTTCAGAACAATAAGAAAAGTTCCGGCCGGCGAAGAAGACGACTTTGGAATTTTTTCGAATGAATCTATAATGAGTCAAATTAACAACATAACCAAAGGTGTTAGAATTGGTATTGTTGCAATAGGACTTATTGCTTTATTAGCCGCAGGCATTGGTATTATGAATATAATGTTGGTTTCGGTTACCGAAAGAACCAAAGAAATTGGAATTAGAAAAGCTATTGGTGCAAGAAGAAATAATATTTTGGTTCAGTTTTTAAGTGAAGCTGTAATATTAAGTTTGATTGGTGGAATTATCGGAATTGTATTTGGTTTGATTGTCGGTAATTTTGCCGGCTCGTTTCTTCACGCAACTGCTGCAATACCGGTTGATTGGGTTGTTATTGGTGTTTTACTTTGCGTTGTTGTAGGTGTTGCTTTTGGAACTTATCCTGCTTACAAAGCCGCCAATTTAGATCCTATTGAAGCTTTAAGACAAGAATAAAATTGTTATTTAGTATTCATCATAAATTTTCAATATATTTTTCATCATTATAAAATATTTTTATCTCTTAATTTAGTTTCTGAAATAAATTTTCTCCGGCTTAATTTTACAATTATATGTAAGTAAAAATATTTTTTTTATTTTAAAAATAGTTCAAACTAAAGAGGTAACAATGGAAGACTTAAATAATATTAGTGATAATTTCGCACAAAAGAATAATGTTCCAAACGGTATAGCACCAATGGCAAAAGATATGAGATTTGTCGGTCTGTTCACCGTAATTTTCGGAGTAATTAATTCTTTATCCGTTATTGGAGCAATTGTTGGAATTCCTATGATATTTATGGGAATACGTATTAGAGAAGCCGCCGACCATTATGATTACTTTAATTCAAGCGGTGATATGAATGCACTTCAGAATGCGATAGATAAACAATATAAATATTTTAACATTCAAAAAATAT
>JALSTL010000071.1 GCA_026983755.1 Melioribacteraceae bacterium
CAAATATTTTCCCGACATTTAGTTTTGGTGTTTCGCGTCTTACATCCTTCGGCAAAAACTTTGGTGGCGGAATTATGTTAGAAGCAAATAGTGAAAGTCCCGAACCGGAGACGTTATATATTTCGGTTAAAAAACCAATGAATAAACCTGCATGGAGCGGAAACCCGAATTTAAGACAACCTATAAAATCTACTTTAAGAAGTTCGTTATATTTTGATAAACTTAGCTTGGAATTGTACGGAACTAAAGTTTGGAATTATATCAATTTGATTAAAAAAGTAGTTGGACAAAATAAATATTTAACTTATGGTAATGTTGATGCACTAATGTTAGGAATTGATTTTAATGCAAAATACAATAATGTTGAAATAAATGCTTCCTATATTTGGGCGGAAAACAATACAAACAATACACCCTTAGCTGAAATTCCGCCGTTAAGAATATCAACAAAATTAATTACACCTAGCTTTAGTAATATATTTGCCTATGTTAAACATACCTTTAATGATTCGCAAAACAGGATTTACAAGTTGCTAAATGAAAAAGCCACACCAAGCTGGAATAAATTTGATTTGGGAATTGTATATACAAATAATAATATAAACATTTCTTTAGAAGTGGAAAATATTACTGACGCCCAATATTATCAACATCTTTCTTATTTGCGTGATCCGTTTGCTTCGGGGAAAAATGTTTTCGAACAAGGCAGAACCATTAGATTATCTTTTAGAACAAATAAAGCATTTTAAAGAATAATTATTAGCTCATATTACACAAAACTGTTTCGACAAAAAAGAAAGAAGACAAGCTATTTTGAATTCTCTGGCAAATGAAAAATCTCAGTGCCGCTCGAAATCGAGAAATTTTTTCGTTAGAATTTTTATAATCTCTGTTCAATATAACGAAATGATTTTTTGCTCTATAAAAGTTCTATGGATAAAGTTTTTTGATAACAATAAAAAAAGTCGTTTCTAAAAATAGAAACGACTTTGTATTAAACTTAAACTATTAAAGTTTTTCACCGTATTTTTGTTCATGTAAAATCTTAGCTTGTCCTTTCCAATTATCACGTCTAATTCTTTTATGGAAAGAACCTAATTGTTCAGCCAAATTATCAATCTCTTTATTTGTAAAAAGTGCTACTTGTTTGAATGTAGTAATACCATTTTTATGTAATAATTTTTCTAGCACTTTACCAACACCTTTGATTCTTTTCAAATCATCCGGTTTAATATTTTTTAGCACTTTGGGTTTCTTTTCCAATTTGGCAATTCTTTTTTCGAGTAAAGCAATGATTTTATCTTTACTATTTAGTTCGGCTTCCCATTTTGCAAAATAATCTTTAAGTTTTGCATCAACATCTTCTTTAATATAATATGAAGAAAAATTCTTGCTTAATTCCGCTATAGAATTACTATGTTTGTTTATATCTTCATCATAGTATTTTGGTTTGGGAATTTCGTTAAGCATATTTTTTAGTTTTGCTATTTCTTCTTCCAATTTTGAAATTTCAGAATCATATTCTTTCGGACTTGGAATATTATTCAGAGAATTTTTTAATTCCGTAAATTGCGCCCAAATGTTATTTATATCATCATCATAAAATTTAGCATCGGGTTTTTGTGAAATTGTTTTTTGTAAGTCATCTATTTTTTGTTGCAGCTTAGCTAAATCATCATCGTAATATTTCGGTTTAGGTGCATTACTCAATAAGCTTTGTAATTCGGTTAGCCCTGAATTAATTTGAGTTATATCATCATCGTAAAACTTAGCTTCCGGTATGTCATTAATCATCTTTTGAAGTTCATCTATTCTTTGCTTTATTTTAGCCAAATCATCATCATAGTATTTTGGTTCGGGTTTGTTTTTAAGCTCTTCTTTAAGTTTGGCAATATCATTAGTTAACGAATTAATTTTTCCATCATAATCTTTTTCTTCAATTTCTTTTACAAAACCGGAAAATTTAGAATCTACATTAGTTGAAATCTTAGTTAACAAAGTACCTTCCAAAGTTGAAAGCATAGAATTATACTCTTTAAATTTAGGATCATATTCCTCTTTTAACGAAGCTATTCCGGAAGTCCAATCATTTGTTAGCTTTTCGGCGTTGGTCTCTAATTTATTATCCAATAAACTAATTTTTGAAGAAAGATCATTATCCATATTGGTAAGTTTACTTTTCAATTCTTCGTAAGCATCTTTCCATGAACCGGCTTTTAATAACTTTGCCAATAAATAACCCAACAAAAAGGCAACTAATAAACACAAAATAATTTGTAATATTAAATACCACATATTTATTTCTCCTTGATAATTTTAAATTCAACTCTACGGTTTTTTTGACGACCTTCGGCAGTATTGTTATCTGCAATTGGTTTTGTAATACCATAGCCTTTTGCTTTAAGTCTATTTGCAGAAATTCCTTTTTTTGTTAGAAATGCCATTACAGCATTTGCTCGTTTTTTACTAAGTTCCAAATTATGCTGTGCATTTCCTCGAGAATCGGTATGACCTTCAATATCTATATTTATTGAAGGATATTCTTTTAAAATTGAAACAACCTTAAGTAGAATGGGATAGCTACTTTTTTTAATGATACTTTTATTTGTTTCAAATTCAATATTTTTTAGGGCAATTACCTCATCAAGCTTTTTTTGAACGTTCTTAACCGGAGGCTCTACAGGTACGGTTTTTATTTTCAGCAAATTATTTACCGTTCTTACACCAAAAATATTTCCTGCAATTTCGCCTGCTTTTGTTTTTATTTCTTCGGATGCAACAATGCCTTTTAGTGTAACATCTCTGCCGTCCAATAAAACACTATCAATATCAATATTATTCGATACCAATGCGGCAGAAGTTCTTTCGGTTAAATCGTTTTCAATTGCATTGCTCTTGAAGAGTAAACAACAAAGAATAATGAGAATAATGCCGATAAAACCAAGCAATTTAATTTTCCCCGGATCCATAATTTTACCCTTGATTGTTTAATATTTAATTATTTAAGTTGGTGTGATGATACTTAAAAATACAAAGAATTAAAATAAAATGCAGAAATTATTTCAATATTTAAATATTAAAATATTAAAATATAATATGACCAATTCCTTATCTTCATCTTTTTCAAAAATATACGCTCTCGAGGTGGGAATTAAACTTTTGAATCGTTATTATTATGTTAATGGATATTATTTCAT
>JALSTL010000072.1 GCA_026983755.1 Melioribacteraceae bacterium
CTAAAAATAGAAAACCGTTAGAGTTAATTTATTTTGAAGAGTTCTCGGCTCACCTTTTCTATTACTTCTTATCATAAATTATTTATAAAGTAAGATTTGTTCGGTTCATTAAATTTCACTTTGTTAAATATTTTATTACTATTCCTTCTTTTAACGCAAAATTTGATATAACCATATAATTTAATTTCAAGCTTTTAAATAGTTCCGCTAAGATAAGTATTCCCGCAGGAATAATATCCGCTCTTTTCTTTTCCATTCCATGTATTAATTTTCTCTCTTCGGGAGTTTTGGAAGATAAAATTTTAATCTTGATTTTTTGCAAATCATCTGCCGTAAATCCGAAACCGTTAAGCTCGTCCCTTTTTACAATTTTTCCGTTTTCGGCTTGTTTGATTATGGCAACTGAATTGATTGTACCGGAAGTTCCAACAGCAATATCAAATTCATGTTTTTTAAAATTACTTATAATTTTGTTTATTTCTTGCTTAATATGTTTTTTACATTTTAAAATACTTTCTTCGGTTATTATTTTATTTTTAAAATATATTTTGGCCAGGCGTACAGCTCCAAGTTTTAAACTATCTATATATTTTATTTTTTCATTCCGTGCAATTATTATTTCGGTACTACCTCCGCCTATATCAATACACAGAACATTTTTATTTTTTAATTTCAACGCTTTTCTTATACCTAAATAAATAAGTTTTGCTTCCGTTTTTCCGTCTATTACATCTATTCTAATACCCGTATTGTTATATACTTGACGAAGAAATTCATTTTTATTTTTTGCTTCTCTCACTGCACTTGTTGCAACCGCTTTTATTTGGGCATTGTATTTTATGGCTAAGTTTTGAAAATTTTTTAATACTTTTACTGCTTTTGAAATTGTTTTTGTTGGAATATTATTGGATTTGCCGTTAAAATTCAAACGTAATGTTTGTTTTTCTTTTGTTATGATTTTAATTTTGTTTTCTTCATCGAAACATGCTATTATTAAATGAAAAGAGTTTGAACCGATATCAATTGCCGCAATATTTTTGTTCATTTATTTCTATTTGGTATTTGTTTACAAACAACTTTTTTGTTTTTAATAAAAAATTATATCAAATTTTTAATATTAAACTATTTAAAATAAAATAATTTTATTTTGAAGAAGATTTTTCGTTGTTTTCAATTTCTTCAAATTTGGCATCTATTACATCTTTTTCATTTATTTTTTTATTTGTAGTTTTAGAATTTTGTACTTTTTGTTCTTGGTTATTGTTTGCAAGGTTTTTAAACATTACCTTGAAATATTTGTATAATTTTACCAGCAAATACCAGAGTATCATATAATAGATTAATCTAATTAACATCGTTTTTTATTCTTTAATTTTAGGATTGAAGTATTCTATCGAAGTTCTGTCTTCTCTAAATATCTGTTCAAATAGTTCGTTAAAGTCTTCTTGTTTATTAACAAAATCAATTTCCGTTGTATTTACAATCAACAAGGGAGTGGAATTATATTTAAAAAAGAAATTATTATAAGCTTCGCTCAGTTCTCTTATATAACTACGTGTTATATGTTTTTCGGTTGGTCTGTTTCTTTTTTTTATATTATAAATCAATCTATCAACACTTGACTGTAAGAATATTACCAAATCGAATTGACGAAGATCTCTTTTAAGTAAGGGAAATATTTTTTCATAAAGTTTTAGTTCTTCACCCGATAAATTCAAATATGCAAATATTTGGTCTTTGTCAAAAATATAATCAGCAACAACATATTCCGAAAATAATTCTTCTTGATTAAATTGTTCTTGTTGTTTAAATCTATCGATTAAAAAAAACATTTGGGTTTGAAAGGCGTAACGTTTTCTATCGTCGTAAAATTTTTCCAAAAAAGGATTATTTTCGAATTGTTCCAATACAAGTTTTGCGGAAAGTTTTTCTGCAAGTTTTTGGGCTAATGAAGTTTTTCCCGCGCCAATTACTCCTTCAACAGCTATGTATCTCGGTTTTCCCAAAAAAATTTCTCCTAATTTAAAACTGTTTTTATTTTCTTTATAATATATCGATCTGTTATTTCAGATAAAACTTTTTTTATTTCTTTTTTTTCTACAGGATGCATAATGTTTTTATTTATTTCCAGTAATGGTACCAAAACAAAATCTCTATTTAATAAATCTTTATGTGGTATTGTTATTTTATCACTATTATAAACCGAATTATTGAACAATAAAATATCAATATCTATTTCTCTTGGTCCCCATATTTTACGTTTTTTTCTACCTATTTTTTTTTCAAGATTTTTTGTATAAATAAAAATTTCTTCGGGAGTATAATTTGTTTCCAGATACAACACTGCATTTAAAAAATTTTCTTGTTCAATTTCTCCGTAAGGTCTTGTTTCATATACCGATGAGATTTTAATATTGAAAAAATCTTTATTTTTATAAAACTCCGAGACGGTTTTTTTTAAGTTGTTCTCCTTGTCTCCGATATTAGTTCCCAAGCCTAAATAAATTTTATTCATTTCTGTTTTTTTCAACTTCCGCTTCAACGTGTTCAATTATTCCGCCTACCGGAACATTGTTTTTTCTAATTTTAACTCTTATTTTTTCCAATTGTTTATAACTTTTTAGCAAATTATCGGCTATAATTGTTGCCAATGTTTCCAATAAGTAATATTTTTTTTTATTGACAACATCATTAATAAATTTATACACTTCGGCATAATTTATTGTTTTTTTCAAATCGTCTTTTTTTGCCGCTTCGCTAAAATCGAAATACAAATCTACATCCGCTTCAAACTTTCCGCCTATGGTTTGCTCTTCTTTCATTGCTCCGTGATAGGCATAAAAGGAAGCATTTTTTATTCTAATAATGTTTTTCATTTTATTATTCAGTTCAAATTTTTTAACTTTGAAAAAGTGTTATTTTATATATTTAACCTGAATTATGCAATAGAAAAGCGGAATGGCTCTAAACTATTGTAATAAAATCAATTATTCTAATGCATAATTTGGGTTTAAGTTTTTAATATTACTTTTATTGCTTTCCGTTTTATTCGTTCTTTATTTGTAAAAAAAAATTTTTCGGTTTTACATTTCGAGATTATTTGTAAATTTCATTTAAGTTTAGTTTAATGATATCAAATAGTTTTTTAATCCTTTAAAGTTAGCAAATAAAATTCCAATTAGCACTAACACAGAACCGGTTAAAACATTTTCAGAAAGTTCTTCACTTAATATTACCCAACCTAAAAAAACAGCAATAATGGGTGTAATAAAAGACGTAAGCGAAAGAATAACAACATTCATCCTTTGTAAAAGCCAGTAATAGATTGTAAAGGTTACAATGGTACCGAAAGTTGCCAAATATAGTATTGATAAAACGGATTTCAAATTAAATTTTTGTACGGAAATATTTTCGGTTATAAAACTAAGTGAAATCATAATTATTCCGGCAATTAGCAGTGGATAAGCATTCATAGAAAAAGGATTTAAATAACCGGCATATTTTTTCAAAACAACCGCAACAAAACCTTGAATAATTGCACTGACTAAAACAGCAAGTAAACCCCATATTTGATTTGTTAAGTTTAAATTAAAATTATCATAAAAAATTATAACAATACCTAAAAATCCTAGTATTATACTAATAATTTTCATTATATCCAATTCTTCGGTTTTTAACATAAACCATGAAAAAATAAAAACCGCAAAAGGAAATGCTCCGAACAATATCGAAGCCAATCCGGAAGGAACAAATTGTTCACCCCAATAAACCAACCAAAAAGGTAAAGCGAAAGAAAATATTCCCATAAAAAAATATAACTTTAATGCCAAATTATCCTTAGGTAAGTTTTCATTCCTAAATTTAATAATAATAAAAGTTAATGCCGATGCAATTAAAAACCTAATTCCCGCCGAAAACATTGGGGTTAAAAAATTTAACCCAATTCTAATAGCCAGCCATGTAGAGCCCCAAATTAAACAAATTGTTATATAACCTAAGATAAGTTTTGGTAAGGAAGTTTTCATATATTATTAAATGTTTCTTTTATTTATACTGCAAAGTTTAACTATATTTATCAAGAAACAATTTATTGCATATTGTTTTCCGCAGAAGAACAATGAAGCGCTAATCTAAAATATTATTTTGCCTATTACTTGCTTGCTTAATAAAATTATTTTTTCATTACGATTAATCCCAAAGCACGTCCGGATTTATCTTTATCACGTCTGAAAGATTGTAATTCTTTTTGATTGTAACTACACATTGTGGATAGCTGAATATTTTTTTTCGGTATTCCGAATTCAATTAGCATATCGTAATTTGCGGTTTTTAAATCGAGCAAAAATTTATTTTCTTTATTTTCACTTTTTTTATAATACTTCTTATCAAATTTATATGCCACCTCTTCTCCAACTTCATAATTACTTTGAGAAATTGCAGGACCAACATAAACAAATAAATCATCCGGTAAAGAGTTAAAATTATTTTTTAATTTTTCTAGTGTTTTACTTAAAATTCTTTTTTCGGTTCCTTTCCAACCGGAATGAACTGCAGAAACAATTTTTTTCGATTTATCATAAATATAAATATTGTTACAATCGGCTGTTGATATTGCAATGGCAAGGTTTGGCGTTGCCGTTATTAATGCATCACCTTCCAAATTGGTTTTTTGTGTTTCTACAATATTAACAATATCGCTATGTGTTTGTTTTTGTATAACAACATTCTCCGTTGTCAAATTAAATTTTGAAAAAAAAGCTTTCCTATTTTCATCAACGTTTTTTTCATCATCTCCAATAGATTTGGACATGTTAAAAAAATAGGGTGATTTTTTTTTATTACCAATTTTCGTACTCAATCCGAAATCCAATTCGGGAAATTTTTTGAATATGTTGCTTCTTATTATTAGCATTGTAATTTTTTGAAAAGAAATTGTTAAAGTTAATAATGAATTTGTTAAATAGAAAGTAGGATGAGAGTAAATTAAAAAATATTCTTATATGAATATAAAAAGGTAACTTAAATAAAAAATAACGATGTTTATAAAAAAATTTAATTATTTGAAAGGTTTGTTGACAAAAAATTTTATGGGAATATTTATAAACACTAAAAATTGTGGAGGTGGCGGGAGTTGAACCCGCGTCCGAAAGTACTTTTCAGAGAACATCTACGCACATAGTTCGTTATTTAGATTTCGAAAAAACAAACCCAAACGAACATGGTTTTGTTATTCTATCTCCATAAGTGTTTCGCTTCATCTACCGGAGAGCTCGAATCGGCTAGCACACCTAACGGCGTTCATCCAAACCCCGGTGTGCATAGGCTTGGTGAACGGGCTACTTTTAATTAAGCAGCCATTGCATAGTTATAGTCGTCGTCTCGACTTTTTTCCGCCGTTTAGCGTGTCTGCGGAAAACACGGTACGCAGTTCAAAGAACAAGTAAATCCGTCGAAGCCAATTTCACCCCCAAAGTTGTTATTGAGGTATTAAAATTTTTTTCATTCATTCGGTTATCCACGCAATATCGGGGATATTATTATTCGAATTTTCAACCCTTGCAAATATAAATAATAAATCCGATAAACGATTCAGATATTTAACAATTTCATCGTTTATTTGTTCCGTTTCCGATAGTTCAACTACTTTGCGTTCGGTTCTTCTGCAAATTGTTCTGGCAAAATGCAATAACGCTGCAGATTTTGTTCCACCCGGTAGAATAAAATTTTTTAATTTTTCGAGTTTCACATCAAATATGTCAATTTCATTCTCCAAACATGTAACCATTTTATCTGTGGTTCTCAAAATTTTCATTTTTTCTTCATTAAGAGGAGTAGCCAAATCTCCACCGACAATAAATAAATCGTTTTGTATTTTTGCAAGAGTTTTTTTTATTTTTTCGGATGTAACCTCGCAAATTGCAACACCAATAGCGGCATTTAATTCATCAACAGTTCCATAGGTTTCAATTCTTATATTACTTTTGGAAATTCTTTTTCCTCCAAACAAACTTGTGCTACCTTTATCTCCGGTTTTAGTATATATTTTCATCTGTCTTTAATTTCCATATTTAGTTTTATATTATTCGAGGTTTTTATTTTAAGTTTTTCTTCCATTTCAAAATATGGATTTTCCAAATAGCATAAAGCTAAAAATTTGTTTTCTTCGTTTTTAATAAGCGATGTTATTACACCTATAAAATTATTTTTTTCGTCAAATATTTCCATAGGAAGTATTACATCTTTAAAAGCTTGAATGTAAACTTTTTTAAGTTTTCTTCTGATAATCTTTTCCGCTTTAATATTATGAATTAAATCATAACCTATATAATTTTTTTTTGTTGCACTTATTTCATTTTGTAACCCTGCTTCGTACGGATTGTAAAAATCGTTTATTTCATTGGGAAAGCTTGGTATTACATTTTCAATTTTATAATTGAGTAATGCTTTTTCACCTATCATATTTAAATCGAAAACACTTTTATGTGAAAACATATATTTCAATATTTCAACGGAGTTTTCAATATCCGAAATTATCCAATATAATTTTTCTCCTTTAAGTGTTTCTTTTTTCAACAAATAAAATTTTAATCCTTCGATATTAATTTCGTGCAATTGATTATTACCAAGTTCTTCAATTTTATTACCGCAAATTAATGTTAAATAAGATTCGGCTTGTAAACCAAGAATTTGCAGCAACAGAAATTTTCCGCTCATGTTTTCAATTTTTATATCTTCGTTCAAAGTATATCGTTCAATCCATCTTTGCAGTCTGAAAATTTCATCGTAACTTCCCACCAAATAACAAACATTTTCATATTTTAGTATTGTTGTTCTGTCTATCAGGCCACCTTTTTCGTTTAGGAACAAAGTATTTTTGTAATGAAAGTCTTTAAGCTCATCCAAATCATTTGTAGATATTCTTTGCAACAAAGCACAACTATCCTTACCGCTTAATTTGGCTATGTTAGCGTAAGTATTATTATGAATACCAACTCCGTATTTTAACGTTTTGACTTCTTCGTTAAATGAAGTATAAACGTTGACAATTGATTTTTGTAAGTATTCAATTTCTGAATAATTTTCGGAAAAATATTTATTCAAGTTTTTCAATATAAATACCAATAAATTTTATTTTGAAAATTCGTCAAAAAAATAAGCGGAGCTGAAAATTCCAAGCTCAAAACTTTTTAAACTAAAATGTTCGTTAGGTGAATGAATATTATCGCTATCCAAACCCAACCCCATTAAAACGGCGGGAGCTTTTAAGCGGTTAACAAAATCAACCACAATAGGAATAGAACCGCCTTCACGTGTATAAACTGTTTTTTTACCAAAAGCTTTTGTAGTTGCTTTAGCAGCTGCAATAATAGCCGGATCGTCCAAAGGAATAACAACAGGTGAACCACCGTGCATATCGGTTACTTTTATTTTTACACTTTTGGGAACAAGAGATTTTACATAATTTGTAAAATCTTTAGCAATTTTTTTCGGGTCTTGGTTAGGTACCAATCTCATACTTATTTTTGCTGTGGCTTTAGACGGTAAAACTGTTTTTGCTCCTGCTTCTGTGTAACCACCGAAAATACCGTTACAATCTAATGTTGGTCTTCCCCACAAACGTTGCAAAGTATTGTACCCCTTTTCTCCTTGAAGTTCACGAACTCCGTATTCCTTTGCATATTTTTTTTCGGAAAATTTAAGACTTTTGATATTTTCAATTTCTTTTTTTGTAAACGGAAGAACATCTTTATAAAAATTAGGAATTGTTACCCTGTTATTTTTATCATGTAATTTGCTTATTAGTTTTGCCAATTCATTAATGGGATTTGCAAATGCCCCACCGAAACTTCCGGAATGTAGATCGCGATTAGGCCCGGTTAATTCAACTTCCAAATAAGCTAATCCTCTTAAACCGTAATTTATTGTAGGAACACCTTCGGCATATAAACTAGTATCGGAAATCAGCACTGCATCGCATTGTAAAAGTTTCTTATTCTTTTTTAAAAATTCTTCCAAGTTTGAACTACCGACTTCTTCTTCTCCTTCTATTAAAAATTTTACATTAAGCGGAAGTTTGCCTTTGGTTTTCATAAATGCTTCAACACTTTTAATATGAACAAAATTTTGTCCTTTATTGTCGTTTGCACCACGTGCCCAAATTTTTCCGTCTTTTATTACCGGCTCAAAAGGATCACTATCCCAAAGTTCAATGGGATCAACCGGTTGAACGTCATAATGTCCGTAAATTAAAACTGTGGGTTTGCCGGGTGCTTTTAACCATTCGCCGTAAACTAATGCATGACCTTTTGTCGGAATAATTTTTACCTTTTCCATTCCAGCTTTTTTTAGTTTGTCGGAAACAAATTTTGCACAAATATTCATTTCTTTTTTATTACTCTTTAGCGTTGATATACTTTTAATTCGCAAATAATCTTTTAATTCTTCTATGTAATTGTTTTTGTTTTGTTTAATGTAATTAACAACATTTTCCATAGTAACCTCAATAATTAAATAAGAATTTTTCTTTAAAATTAAATTAAGAAATTCTTTTGATTTATGATAGCTTGAAACTGTTAAACTTAACTCTTTTAAATGAATAAAATTAATTTCGGAAGTATAATTATAGGTTGCCTATATTTTTCTGTGTAGTTAAATATTAAATATTTAATTGGTTTGTTTACAATGTGTATTTAAACTTTTAAAGCACAAATTAAATTTTAATTTCTTTCAATAATATATAATTTTATAATAATATGTCTATATATTAGTTTAATTCTATAATATTAATATAGAACTACGGATTAAAGTTTAAAAAAATCAACAAACTGTAAATATTGACAGTTAATTCTCCGAAATTTTATACCCGATAAAATATAAACTCTATGTTTTTATTCTTATATTTGTTTTTTTTACAAACAAATTATAAAGCAACTAGTTTCTATTTTTTTATTTATTTTTGTAATAAATTTTAATTATTATATGAAAATACTGTACAAATACATACTTAAAAATTTATTCTTTCCATTCATCTTTTCTCTATTCACTTTAATGTCTGTTTTCCTTTTAAATTTTTTAATGAAGATGGCAGATAAACTTGTAGGAAAAGGTTTGGGATTTTGGATAATTTTCAAATTAGTGGTTTATAGTTTATCTTGGATGTTTGTATTGGCCGTTCCAATGGCAGTTCTGGTAGCAACATTGATGGCTTTTGGTAACATGACACATAATAATGAAATTGCAATAATGAAATCCACAGGCATTAGCTTATACAAAATAATGATTCCGCCATTGTTGGCAAGTATAGTAATATTCTTTTTGCTTGTGCAATTTAATAATAATGTTTATCCGAATGCCAACCATGCATTAAGGATTTTAATGCAAGATATTTCAAATCAAAAACCTACATTATCTTTGGTACCGGGTGTTTTTTCTCAAGATATTTCGCGTTATTCGATTCTATCGCGAAAAATAAATTCGAAAACAAATAAACTCAAAGACGTTGTAATTTACGATCATTCCGATCCTTCGGTTTTGAACGTTGTTACGGCAAAGAACGGTAACATATATTTTTCTGCAGATCGGAAAAAATTAATTTTAAATCTTTTTAACGGAGAAATCCATACTTCCAAAAGAAGCGACTATAAAACTTACAGAAAATTAAAATTCAAAAAACATAAAATTGCAATGGATGCCGAACAATTTTCATTTCAGCAAACAACATATAGCAGTAGCCGCGGAGATAGAGAACTAAGTGCCCGGGCAATACTGAAATTAATTGATAGTATAAAAACATTAAATAAACGTGAATTTAAAAGAATGGATAAACGACTTGGTGAATTTATTTTGAATGATACAATTAAAACTGCTACGGTAAAATACAAAAGGAAAAACTTAAGAGCAGTTCTTTTTAGAGTTGATGACAAAATTAGAGGTACAAAAAACAGTTTTATGCCAATGTTAAGACGCATCAATCAACATAATAAAAGAATTGACAATTATTTGGTTGAAGTTCATAAAAAATATTCAATACCATTTGCATGTATTGTTTTTATTCTTATAGGAGTTCCGCTTGGAACTATGACCAGAAAAGGCGGATTTGGTGTTGCCGCCGCTATTAGTTTGGTTTTCTTTTTAATTTATTGGGCTTTTCTCATTGGCGGGGAAAAACTTTCCGATAGAGGACTTCTTTCGCCATTTTGGGGAATGTGGTCTGCAAATATTTTACTTGGAATTTTGGGAATTATTTTAATCTATAAAACTACTAACGAAAGAATAGAACTTAAATTCGAATTCATTAAAAAACTAATTCCGAAATATTGGAGAGATTCCACTGAAAATAATTGATAAATATTTAGCTAAACAATTTTTGCAAACAACTCTTTTCGGTTTATTAACATTTATACTCATTTTTGTTTTAATAGACCTAATGGAAAAGCTCGGAAGTTTTATTGACCAAGATGTACCGGCTAAAATAATTTTGCAATATTATTTCGTTTTTATTCCCGAAATTATTCGTTTGATGTTACCTGTTTCCGTTTTGTTGGGAACTCTTTTTACCGTTGGTAAATTATCTAATTTAAATGAATTAACCGCTATCCACTCTTCCGGAATAAGTTTTATACGTTTCTCCATTCCCTTTTTGCTAACAGCACTTTTAATTAGTTTTATAGCTGTTTATTTTGGAGGTTATGTAGTTCCAAAAGCAAATAAAGAAAGAATTTCCATAGAAAGAAAATATTTGAAAAAAGGATTTATTTATGCCGGAAGTAATATTTACTTTCAAGATAAAATTAATAGAATTGTAACTATAGATTATTTCAATACAAACGAAAACAAAGCTAACAGAATAAGTATTCAGAATTTTAATCCGAAAAACTTGACGGAAATGATTAGCCGTATTGATGCACACCAAATGATTTATGATACCACCTCCAAAAGTTGGATTGCTCAAAAAGGTATGGAACGTTTCTTTTTAAACAATAAAGATTCAGTAAAAAAATTTGATAAATTATTAATTGGCGATTTAAGTTTTAAACCGGCGGATGTTATAAAAAAACAAAGAAAACCGGATGAAATGCCTTTAGACGAATTGAAGGAATATGCAAAAAATCAACGTAATACCGGTAATGACCCGACTCGAATTGAAATTGAATTTCATTCCAGAATTGCATTTGCTTTTGCAAACTTTGTAGTTGTTTTATTCGGGTTAACAATTTCGGCAAATAAACGCAAAGGAGGTTTGGCGGTTCAGTTCGGTATTAATATTTTGTTGGTTTTTATTTATTTAATCTTTATGAAGATAAGTCAAGCTTTCGGTAAAAACGGTTTATTAAATCCTATTTTAACTGCTTGGATTGCAAATTTGTTTTTTTTGATTGGTGGGATTTTTAATTTGATTAGATTGAAAAAGTAAATGTAATTTTATAAAAATTTTTTCCGTAAGCAATTGAAAAATTCATTCAAATATAAATGAAAAATAACTACATACACACTTAAACAACTACCAAATGTAATTTTTCAAATTGCCTTAAAATTTCCATCTGCTGCTCATTGCAACACCAAGTCTTTTTGCATTGTTCCCATCCAAAAAAGATTGAAAATAAGATGCGGCAAAATCCAAATCCAATATTCCGGTATCAAATCCAAAACCAATTGCCCAATTAAATTTATCATATCCTCCTAAGGAAAGTCCACTTCTGAAATTAAACCATTTAAAAGGTGTCCATTGCATACCGAAAGAAAACCTCTCTTTTTTTGTATTGCCCGGCATAGTATTAAAACCTTGATGATAATTAAATTCCAAAAGCATTTTACCGGGGAATTTTCTTTTTAACAATTTATCAATTTGCAGACCCACACCAAGTTTCATAGCTGTTGCCAAACTTGTGGAAAAAGGTTCGGCGTAACTTCCTTTGCCTTTCAAAGAATTTTTCAGAGAATCCAATAAACCTTTATCGGTTACATTTTTAATTGTATAAGAACCGTTGGAAGAATAAGCTACAACACCGTTATTCCATTTAATTGTTCCCAAATCGGTTAAAGCAATTGCAAAAGACCAAGCTTTATTTATTCCGGCATAAATTCCCAAATCCACACCATAACCGGTTCCGGCAGGTTTATTGAAAAAGCCGATGTTTTGTTGTTTTTCGATATTTTCATCTTCAAAATCGTACTTAATTCCAAAGCTTGGCGAAGCAGCCGTTAATATTCTGGAATTACCTTGAATACTTATATCGTAATTATCTTTGGTTTCTATTGATGTGTTAATGTAATCAACGCCAGAATAAAAAAGACCGTGTACCATTTTCAAAGTAATTCCAACGGCAAAAAACTTAAATGCATCCGGAAAGAGTTCGGATAAATCTCTTGAATATGATAATGAGTAATTTCTAAGATACCAACCTTTAAAATCTAAATCGTTTAAACTAAAAGTTTTTCCTTTTTGATTTCCGTATAAAAGAAGTTCTAAAATTTCTTTCGGAAAATTTAGATTTACACTAGTCCAATCGTTTACGGAAAACCCTAAAGCACCGATTTTTTTATTCGGATACATAGAAAAAGCTAATATTGTTGTTCCAACGGAAGTATTAACTAAAGTACCTTGATCAAATAATTTTAATAAACGTTCTTTATCATTTACGGTTAAATGTCTTCCTTCTTTTTGTCCATTATCGTTGGTAACTCCGGTAAAAAAATATTTATAATCATTTAATGAAAAAAAATCGTTTCCAATTGTTGCCGTTAATGTTGGCAAAGGAAGCAAAGTGGAAAACTCCCATTTATGATTTTGCTTAATAACAAGATTTGCGGGATTAACACCAATGGCAAACACACCTCTTGCAGATACGGCGTTTGTAGCAGCCATTGCTAAATTTTTTGCATTCATTGCTCCGTTGGAACCAATTCCCTGTCCTTTTGAAATTGTAAAGAAAACTATCATTATCAAAGTTACTTTTATAAAATATTTCATTTTGTACCTCCGTCCAGTTCGGTACGATAACCTGCAGTTCCTTTAACACTAAAACTAATTTTGTTTGATGTTCTGAATTTAACTGGTTTGTTATTTTTACCGGCTGTTGAAAATTTTATTTCTATAATCATTTTCGGATTATTTAGAAATTTTTGAACATCATCACCTTGTAATTTTAATGTTTGAGTTAATTTACCGGGTTCAACTATATCTCCGCTTTCACTTACCGTAGGCTTGGGAATGCTTATACTATCCATTTCATTATATGTCGGAGGCAATCGCAATTCTTTAATAAAATTATCATTAACTATATAGCCTATAAAAGATAAACCTATAGGTATAGAGTTTGTTACTTCAAAGGTAACTTCGGCGTAATTTACATTGTCAATTTTATCTTTATCAATTCCGTCAAAATTAAGGTCCAAAGTATCTTTTATAACACCGGCTGCTATTCCCAAATTAAGAGGGATATCAAAATGTATATCTCCATATACGGAATCGTTCATGGAAACACTTCCGAGTTGATAATGTGGATTTAGCAATGTTGTTCCGCTAATTGCAAAACTATCCGGCAAATTGCTTGAAAAACCGTTTATCAAACCGCTTAAATCAATCTTATTCGGTTGTTCCGAAGGTATATAAATATTTTGTAAAACCAGATTATTGGTTGTGGTACCGTTTGTTGCCAAAACATTTCCGTTAATAAGAATATTTATATTTGCAGATGTATTTATATCCAAATACAAATCCGCTTCGCCAAAGTTAATTTGACTAAAATTAATTTTATTTGATATATCACCGTAATTAATTTTGAAACCACTGTTTTTCAAATTGAATTTTGTTGGCTTAATTATTCCTGAAAAAGATTCGAAAACCAAATCATCGAAATTCAAATTAAATGCTATACTATCGTTTTTGGTTATTGTAGAAATTTCACCTGTAGAATCTGTAACAACCGAAATTGAATAAGATAATTCGTTTGTAGGAACGCCAGAAGTTAATGTTGCAATTTTCCATCCGGCAAGTGAAGCTATATCTACATTTTTATTGTGTTCGTTTCTATTTAATGATAAATTCAATACATAAGGATTTCCGTTTGCATCGAATAAATTATCAAACTTAACATTTGCAGATAGTGATACATCCATATTGTTGTTAATATTAAGATTAATTCTCCCTTGATGTATTACAACCGATTCAATTTTTGTAGAATCGCTAATTTTTACATTTTCGGTAAAATCCAATTTTTGTACTGGTAAAGGAGCACTGGCTTCTGCAATAACCAAATTATTAAATACGGCTACAATTTGAGTTATAGCTTCTTGCAAAACCATTACTTCTTGTCCGTTACTTCCCGGTGAGTAAATTGTTCCTATATATTCAAGGGAATCCGTAATAGTTTTACCTCCTATATCAAATGTAAGTGTATCGGCTTTATACGGAGGAATTGTAACATGTTTTGAAGGCAAATTAGGTAGTTCCGCAATTAC
>JALSTL010000073.1 GCA_026983755.1 Melioribacteraceae bacterium
AAATTTACCATACAGATGTATGGTATTTGTTTTAGAGTCATGTTTACTGTGACTCACGTGCCGTAGGTGTAAGGATGGTGGAAGAAACAAACACGCTTTAAATATTTTTGTGGAAAATTTGTAAATTAATTTTGAAAATTTAAGTTGAAACTCAATGACAATTTTGATGATTTTAAGGTAACAAGATGGCGGAATTATTAACAATAAAAGAAGCAAGCAAGTGGGCTTCGGAATATTTAAATAAGAAAATTACAACGTCAAATATTTCGTATCTTATTCAATATGGAAGGATTAAGAAAATTGGTAATAACGGTAATATTTTTGTAAAGAAAGAAGATTTAAAAAAATATTATAATTCCCATTTATCTACAAGAGAAACAAAGTGGAAACAAAAATTAGGAGAAGATTTAAACTGGGCTTTGTCTTTTTCTGAATATAAGGAATTTGAAACAACAAAACATGTTCATAGATTACACCCCTACAAAGGAAAATTCATTCCCCAACTGGTTGAATACTTTCTAGACGATCATACGGATCAATTTAAAAAGGAAGTTTTTTTCACAAAAGGAGACATAGTGCTTGATCCGTTTTGTGGCAGTGGAACAACTTTAGTCCAAGCTAATGAATTGGGTATGCATGCAATCGGGATAGATGTTTCTGCTTTTAATGCTTTAATAAGCAATGCTAAAATTACAAAATATAATTTAAATGATGTTTATCTCACTGCAAAGGAAATTTCTTCTAAATTGAAAGAGTTTTTAATCGATCGTAACAATTTGGAATTTGAGCGGGAATTGCTAAATGAATTAAAGAAATTTAATGATGTGAATTTCCCATCGCCGGAATTTAAATATAAAGTACGGAATGGGGAAATTGATGAAAAAGAATACGGGAAACAAAAAGAAAAGGAATTTCTGCATGTTTTCAACAAGCTGGTAGATAAGTACAATATAAAACTGAAACAGAAAAAGGAAAACTCATTTTTAGATAAGTGGTATCTGCCGGTTATCAGAGACGAAATAGAATTTGTGTTTGAATTAATAAAAAAAATAGAAAACCCCAGGACGAAAAAAATATTAAGTATTGTTTTAAGCAGAACCATAAGATCTTGCAGGGCAACCACCCATTCGGATTTGGCAACTTTACTTGAGCCTGTAACAACAACGTATTATTGTAAAAAACACGGAAAGATTTGCAAACCGTTATTTTCAATATTGAACTGGTGGGAACGCTACACCAAAGATACCATAAAGCGTTTATCGGAATTTGATAAATTGAGAACGGATACTTTTCAAATCTGCTTGGTTGGAGATAGTAGAACCGTCGATATACTTTCCGAATTGGAAAATAAAAAACCGGCATTAGCAGGGCTTCTGAAAAAACAAAAAATCAAGGGAATATTTTCCAGTCCTCCTTACGTTGGCTTGATAGATTATCACGAACAGCATGCTTATGCTTACGATCTATTTGGATTTGAAAGACGTGATGAGTTGGAGATTGGACCGCTTTATAAAGGGCAGGGGAAAGAAGCCCGGGAATCGTATATAGACGGAATAAGTCAAGTTTTAATAAACTCAAAAAAATATTTAGCGGATGATTTCGATATATTTTTAGTAGCTAACGATAAATATAATTTGTATCCAAGTATTGCGGATAAGTCCGGCTTAAAAATAATAAATATGTATAAACGGCCCGTGTTAAACAGAACCGAAAAAAATAAGACGGCTTATTCCGAAATCATATTTCATTTGAAAGAAAAATAAAATGATCGATGCAAAGAAAAAAGAAAAGATATCTTTAAAAGTTGTTAAAACATTATACACACGGTTTGAAAATTTCCCGGAAGACTCTTCAAATAACAGAAACGCACCTTTTCATAAAGCTTTCTTAAATGCTTTTCTTGATAAATTTGAAGGTAAAGTTTCCAATATCCCGTTCTTTATTTCGTTGAGTAGTTGGTTGCATGGGCTGAACACAACGTTGGGCCAGTCTTTTTTTGAAGAAGTGGCACATATTTTATCTGATGGACAAAAGAAAAATTTTACAAGAAATGAAAACCGGCTACTTAAAATAACAAAACTTCAAAAGGCAAATATTTCTAATATTATTACCGATTTGAAAAACGGAAACGAAAAGCCCGATTTGAAAAGAGAAAATAGTCTTGTTTTTATAAATGACGGCAAAGAAATTGAAGCCAATAACTTTACAGCCGATGTTTTTATTGAAGATGACAATCAAATTGTTTGTATTGAACTAAAATCCGTCAAACCAAATGCCGGAGAAATGAGGAGTGAAAAACAAAAAATGCTGGAAGCGAAAGCAGCATTATTTCGCACTTTCCCTGCCAAAAATATAAAATACTACATTGGGTTTCCTTTTGATCCAACCAGTAGTACGGCAACAGGTTCAAATAAAAAGAGATTTTTAAGATCCATAATCGATGGCCTCAAATATTTTGATCCTAATGAAGTATTGTTAGCTACGGAGCTTTGGGATTTTTTATCTTCAGATAGCGGTACTATGAAACAAATTCTGAACATAATAAATTCAATTGCAAAACCGGATTTCAAAGAAAAATACAATAAGCTAATAAATGAAAAAACTGAAATTGATGAGAAGAAACATATTCTTGATGAGTGGAATTTAATTTCGGAAAAAGAGCTGTTGGAAAATGATAGCATAATTCGGGAAAAGATTAAAACAGATAAACGGTTAAAAAGAATCTATAGAAAAAATTTTTTTCATAATGGTGAATATAATTTTGAGAGATATGTGGAATTAATGAAATTAATAAAATAACCTCAATATTGTGCATAAAGCAATTTAAAATACTTGTTTTTTCTCACCTTGTTTTTATAACGGGTTCTGTTTAGAATCTTGTAGACTTCAAACTGTAAGTGTAAAGTTCCAATAATTATTAAGTGGAAAACAAAACATGCCCAAACAACTAACACAAACCCAGCAAAAAATACTCGATTTCATAATCGATAAAAGAGCCGAAGGGAAAACCCCCACGCTTGCGGAAATTGCAGAGCGGTTCGGTTACCGCAATCGCTCCACCGTGCAGCAGCATTTGCAAGCAATCGAAAAAAAAGGATATATAAAGCGCAACCCTAAAATTTCAAGGGGAATCGAATTGC
>JALSTL010000074.1 GCA_026983755.1 Melioribacteraceae bacterium
CCGAAACAACGGGCGGAAAAAAATAATGAAGCAATTTTCGAAAAAAAATACAGACCGATAGAAAAAGATTTCATTAAGCTTTTGTTTGAAGGGAACGAAGAAATAATCGGGTTAATTTTCGATACCATTTTACCGGAAGATTTTACCAACAAAACTTTAGGCTCACTTGCCAAAATTGTTTACGATTCCTATATGTCGGGAAACTTTAGCACGGCTGCAATGGTAGAAAAAATTAAAGATGAAAATATTAAAGATTATATAATTTCATTATCTTTAAATGAATATCAAATAAGTAGCGAGTGGGATAAAAAATCTTCAACGGGGAAAATTGAAAAAAACTTAATAAAGCAAACCAAGGATTTAACCAAAAAATATCAATTAATAAAAATAGATGAACAAATCAGAAAAAATAATATTAAAATAGAAAATCTCGGCGATGATCCTGCTGTTCTGGAATTAATGGAACTTAACAACGAACTGTTAAAAGAAAAAAAACTAATTAGAGAATCGTAATTTTCAAATTAAATTTTAATAAAAAATGAATACTAACATTTATGAAATCAACACGAGAGTTTGGTTAAAAAAATTTAATACGGGAAATAAAAAAGCAACATTAAAAAATGTTCCCGTAAAATATTGGCAAGACCTTGCGAACAAAGGATTTGACTTTATTTGGTTAATGGGAATTTGGAAAACAAATAAAAGTGTAATAAAAAAATATTGTTTCGAAAAAAATTTAATTGACAGTTATAATAAAGCTCTTGAAGATTGGGAAGAAAAAGATGTAATAGGTTCACCTTATGCAATAGAAAAATATGAGATTAATCCCGAACTTGGAACAATGGAAGAATTGTTGCAACTTAAATATATCCTAAACAATTTGAATTTAAAGTTAATTTTGGATTTTATTCCAAATCATTTTAGTGCCCACAGTAGCTTAATTATTACGGATCCTTACATATTTGTTGAAGCAAACGAACACCTATTGAACGAAAACAATCATCTGTATTTCAGATCGGTTTTTAATACCGACAAAATATTTGCTCACGGCAGAGACCCATTTTTTCCTGCATGGCAAGATACAATACAAGTAAATTATTTTAATCCCAAGGCAAGAAATTTTATGGTAGAAACATTAAAAAGTTTAACTGCCGTTTGCGACGGTGTACGTTGCGATATGGCAATGCTAAGTCTTAATAATGTATTTAACAATACTTGGGGACCGGTTATTAATAAAAAAGGTTATCAAAAACCGGAAAAAGAGTTTTGGGAAATAGCAATTAATGAAGTAAAAAAAATAAAAGAAGATTTTCTTTTTCTGGGAGAAGCATATTGGGATCTCGGTTGGCAACTTCAACAGCTTGGGTTTGACTATACTTACGATAAAACTTTATTAGACAGATTAAAATCGGGTTACGTAGAAGAAATTCGCGGCCATTTATCCGCCGAAGATAATTATCAAGAAAAACTTATTAGATTTATAGAAAACCACGATGAAGAAAGAGCCGTCAAATCTTTGGGAATAGAAAAATCTAAAGCTGCAGCTGTTATTTTCAGCACCGTTAAAGGAATGCATCTTTTTTATGACGGACAGTTGGAAGGGAAAAAAATAAAATTACCGGTTCAGCTTGGTAGAGAAAAAAAAGAAAAACCAAACGAAAATATAAATAAATTTTATTCTGAGCTATTGGATATTATAAAATCGGATGTTTTCAAAAATGGAAAATGGGAATTACTTCCGGTGGAACCGGCTTGGGAAGGAAATTTTTCATATCACAACATTTTAATTTGGTTATTAACATATTCGGAAAGAAAACGGCTTGTTGCCGTAAATTATTCGGATGTAGTTTCACAATGTAGAGTTAAACTTCACCTTAACGACTATCCCGAAAAGTTTAAACTTAAAGATATTTTGAATAAAACGGAATACTTTAGAAAAACAAAAAATATTTTAACCGAAGGATTATTTATAGAATTGGGTCCTTACAAAAGTCATATCTTTTCATATTAAATTAAAAAAGATTTAACGTTAAACTTTTATTTTTTAAAATTTCTTTTTATATTAAACTGCTTTAACATATTCAATAACAAAATTGGAAAAACCGTTATGGAAAACGACAATAAACCAATCTACAAAAGACCTATTGATGAATATCTCCCATGTAATGAATATAAAGGCGGGGAAGGATTTATAAAATTTTTTAGAGAAGAAGATAAAAGATATTATTTTGCCTATAATTCACCATCCGGCAAAACATATCTAAGATCTCAAGGTTACCAAAATGAACCGGGTAGAGATAATGGAATCGATTCGGTAATTAGAAACGCTCCGTTAGACGAACGCTGGTTTGATAATTATGACGAAGAAGAAAAGTATTATTACTACGGACTTAAAGCCGGTAATCGTCAGGAAATAGCACGCAGTTGCAGATACTCTACAAAAGAAGAAATGTTAAAAGATTATGAATGGGTTAGAGGCGAAGAATCTACCATTGGAAAAGGAGCTAAGGAAATAGACGGAGTATGGTGGTCTGCTGCCGCATTAAGAAGAAAACAAGAAGAAACCGCTGCACAAAATGCAAAAGAAGAACCTCAACCAACTTCAAAACCAATTGATGATTATCTTCCGTGCGAAGAATATTCCGGGCCCGAAGGGTTTTATAAATTTTTTAATGAAGACCAAGGCGAATATTATTTTGCACTGAATGATGATAAAGGTAAAACATATCTTCGTTCCGAAGGTTATAAAAGCGAAGCCGCAAGAAATAACGGAGTAAATTCCGTAATAAACAATGCCCCGATAGATAACAGATGGGTTACAGGCACGGTAGAAGATAAATACCATTATTACTCATTAAAAGCCGCTAATCATCAAGAAATTGCTCGCAGTTGCTATTATAAAAACAAAGATGAAATGCTGGCGGATTTGGCTTGGGTAAGAGGAGAAAAATCAATAATAGGTAAAGGCTCCAAAATGGTTGACGGAGTTTTAATGTCTGCATTTATGTTGGCGTCCAAACCAGAACCTGAACCCGTTGAGGAAGTTGAACCAACACCAGCTCCAATTCCGGAGCCGGAACCGGAACCGGAAAAGCACGAACCGGTAGCAGCTGCTCCCATTGTTGAAACAGCCGAAAAAGGTGGTTGCAGTAAATGGTTGTGGTGGTTAATTCCTATTATATTGCTATTATTAATTTGTTATTTTTTCTGCAGAGGTTGCGATGATAAAGTAGTAAAAACACCGGTAGCTGTTAAAAAGACTGTAGAAAAAGTTACTGAACATGCCAAAGAAGTTGTTCAATCTTCTAAAGAAATGGCAAAGGAAACAGCAGAAAAAGTGCTTAAACCCGGCGATACATTTGTGCTGGAAGGTCTTCATTTTGTTTATAATAAAGCTATTATAACAAAAGAATCCAGAGAAGTACTTCAAAAAGCAATTGCAACGCTAAAAAGTCACCCAAATTTAAAAGTGGAAATTCAAGGTCATACAGATAACCGAGGGAATGATGCCTACAATAAAAAACTTTCGCAAAAAAGAGCTAATACAATTAGGAACAGTTTAATTAAAGCCGGAATAGCATCTTCAAGATTAACCGCTGTTGGTTACGGAGAAAGTAAACCTATTGCAACAAACAGTACAGCCGAAGGAAGAGCTAAAAACAGAAGAATTGAATTTAAAATTTTAGAAAAATAAACTTTATATATAAGAGGCTTTCAAAAAGCCTCTTTTTTTTTAAACCCCAAAAAGAAAGGAGGAGAAACCAATATTTTTATCTTGCAATTAGTTATTTTAAAATTTTTTAGGAAAAGTATAAAAGAAAATTTTCGCTTATAAAAAAGAGAGGATTGTACAACCTATATTTTTTAGAATAACAATAAAAAATTTTTTTAGGGATTAATATAAACGGAGGTTTATTATGAAACTAAAAATTCCATTCCCATTTAAACGAGCACTTCTTCTATTGATATTTTTTTCTTTTACTAATTATTTGTTTGCCGAATCATACATTGTAATTGCAAAAAAGAAAGTATTTAACCGTAACATGATTACAAAAATTAAATCTTATGGTGGAACATTCAGTAAAGTATATCCCAAATTAGGTTTTGCAATTGTAACATCAAAGAATAAATTGTTTGTTTCCAAGGTAAAAAAAATACCTACCATCCGTTCGGTAATTAAAGATACAAAAGTTCAATGGATTGATCCGAAACGTAAAAAATTCTCGGTTGAAAGCGTCCCGAGTCCACCTTATACCGGAGATGATGATTTTTTCTTTGATGCACAATGGGGTCATGATGCCATTGATGCGCCCGAAGCTTGGAATTTAGGAGCTACCGGTTCGGGAGTAAGAGTGGCGGTGCTGGATGATGGAATTGACTCCGACCATCCGGATATTGCACCAAACCTTAATACAGAATTAAGTACGTCTTTTGTGCCCGGACAAACATTCGAATATAACGAAAATTATCCGGGAGATCCTTTTAGCCACGGAACACATACATCGGGAACAATTCTTGCCGCAGATAATGCGTATGGAACAATCGGCGTTGCTCCAAATGCAGAATTGGTTATGGTTAAGGTGTTGGATTCCTATACCGGTTCCGGTTATTGGTCTTGGATACTTAACGGAATAATTTACGCCGCAGATATTGATGCGGATATAATAAATATGAGTATTGGCGGCTGGGCAAAAAAAACTTATGAAAATGCAGAATTTTTGTATGTATTCGGAAGAACAACTTATTATGCATGGTCCAAAGGTGTTACGCTAATTGCATCGGCGGGAAACGCAGGATTAAATACCGATGAATATCCGGAATGGGTTCATTTACCTTCGATGGCTCCAAAGGTTATTGCAGTATCGGCAACTGCTCCGCGTGGTTGGGCTGTAGATTTTTCTACCAACTTGGATGAACCGGCCAGTTATTCTAATTACGGTCTAAAACATATAGATTTTGCCGCCCCTGGAGGTGATTATGTTTATGATGACGGTGGTCAAATTTGTTCGGTAGCCGGTTTAACCCATTACTGTTATGTTTTTGATTTTGTTTTTAGTACCGGTTCACACGGAAGTTGGTATTGGAGTATTGGAACAAGTATGGCAGCTCCTCATGTAGCCGGTGTTGCCGCTTTAATTATCGGTGAAGCAGGCGGTTCTTTACATCCGCAAATGGTTTTGAATATTTTAAGAAGATCTTCCGACGATTTAGGTCCTGTGGGGCGTGATGAATTTTATGGCAGTGGCAGAGTGAATGCATTTAAGGCTGTAAAGAGAGCTCAGCGTTTATTTAAAAATAATGGCAACGCTATTGCACTTAACAATGACGGTACGCCTAAAGAATATTCTTTAGATCAAAATTTCCCAAACCCGTTTAATCCCACTACAACTATTAGATATTCGATTCCTGAAGATAATAAAGTTACCATTAAGGTTTTTGATATTCTTGGTAAAGAAGTTGCCAGTTTGGTTAATCAGTATCAAAACGCCGGTTATTATACCGTTAATTTTGATGCAGGTAACTTATCAAGTGGAATTTATATATATAGAATACATGCAGGTAATTTTACGCAAACAAAAAAACTTATTGTTCAAAAATAGTTGTTGTTAAAAGTCGGTGTAATATTTACATCGACTTTTAGATATTTTTTACAAAAAAAATCTTATAATCCTATCATAAAGAATAACCCAAAAAATAAAAACTTATTAGAAATTATTTTATTATCCTTGTATATAAAAATCTGACTATTATTTCCTTTCCGAATCAGGCGAGAAATTTCTTTTTCATTCAAGATGTTTCCCCCAAATATTATAGTTAAAATATAAATTATTAAAATCAAAAAGGTTTTGTATGTTATCATTTAGAGAAATTGGTGTTGAACAAGAAATTTCAGAAGCAATCGAACATTTGGGCTTTAAAAAACCAACTCCTATTCAAAAAAAAACCATTCCTTTATTGCTTGAAAAAAATATTAAAGATATTATTGCTTTGGCACAAACCGGAACAGGTAAAACCGCCGCTTTCGGAATTCCGTTATTGCAAAAATGTAATACTTCAATAAAAAAAATTCAGTTTTTAATAATAAGTCCAACACGGGAATTATGTTTACAAATTGCCGATGATATAAAAACCTATGCAAAATATAAACCGCAAATTAAAATTACAGCCGTATTTGGTGGAGCCGGTATAGATAAACAAATAAAAGAATTAAAAAAAGGTACACACATTGTTTCCGCTACACCGGGCAGACTTGTAGATTTAATCAACAGAAAAAAAATTAATCTTTCCAATGTTAAAGTAATAGTTTTGGATGAAGCCGATGAAATGCTGAATATGGGTTTTCGCGATGAATTGGATGCAATAGTTAAAGAATTACCAAATACAACAAACACTTTATTGTTTTCCGCCACAATGCCTAAAGAAGTTTTGTCTTTAACAAAACGATATATGAAAAATCCTTTGGAAATTACCATTGGAGAAAAAAACTCGGGTGCGGAAAATGTAAACCATATTGTCTATTTTGTGCATGCACGTAATAGATATTTGGTATTAAAACGTATTGTGGATTTTCATCCGGCTATATATGGAATTATTTTTTGCAGAACTCGAAAAGAAACAAAAGAAGTTGCCGATAAGTTAATAAAAGACGGTTACAATGCCGATGCAATTCATGGCGATTTATCGCAAGCACAACGTGATGCGGTGATGAATAAATTCAGAATTAAACATTTAAAACTTCTTGTTGCAACAGATGTGGCTTCGCGAGGTTTGGATGTTAGTAATTTAAGTCATATTATAAATTACAATTTACCAGACGAATTGGAAGTATATACTCACAGAAGCGGAAGAACCGGCAGAGCGGGAAACTTTGGTACGTCTGTTGTTATAGCAAATTTACATGAAAAAAGTAAACTTAAATTAATCGAAAAAAAAATAAATAAAAAATTTGAAGTTAAAAATATTCCTCTTGGAAAAGAAATTTGCGAACAACAACTTTTTTATCTTATTGACAAAATGGAAAAAGTTGAAGTTAATCATTCACAAATAGATTCGTTTTTACCGTTTATAATGAAAAAACTTGAATGGTTGGATAGAGAAGAGTTAATAAAAAAATTCGTTTCGCTGGAGTTTAACAGATTTTTGGATTATTATAAAGATAATGCGGATTTAACCGAACCTTTTCTAAACAAAAAAAGAAAAAAAAATAAGAATAATAATTTAACCAGATTTTTCCTTAATTTAGGCAAAACCGATAAACTTACGCCTGTAAAAGTTATAGGAATGCTAAAGGACTATTCGAAAATTAAAAATTTAATTATAGGAAATATAGATATAATGCAAAATTTTTCTTTCATTGAAGCGGAAACAAAATATACCGAGAAAATATTGAAAGGTTTTGAAAATAAAAAAATAAAAAACAGAAAAATTGTTTTGGAAATTGCCACACCTATAAAAAACAATAACAAAAATAAAACAAAACGGAAAAAATTATTAGGGCAAAAAAGAAACCGCAAAAAAAAATAATTGTAGATTAAACCCAAATTATGCACTAGAATTTAGAAATTGTTTGCAAAACTCTTATATATAATAAGTTAAAGAAACTTTTTAACTTAACAATTCCTAATGCTTTACATTAGAGTAATTGCTTTTTATTACAATAGATTAGAGCTGTTTTGTTTTTCTAATGCATAATTCGGGTTAAAAAATTTCGGTTAGGTTTTTTTATTAAACCCGGAAATATCTTTTTTGTAATTAAAAATTATTTTTTCTTTTTTTTAGGTGTAAATCCTATTCTATGGAACGGATTTACAACGCTTGAAGTTACGTTTTTAAGATGAGAATTAATTCTTTTAAGTTGACGGATGTACAACGCCAAAGCTACGGCACTACTAGCTTTAAGTTCTTTATCTTCATCTTTCATAAGTGATTCCAATATTTCATCGCTTAGGCGGCTTACCCATTTATATTCTTTAAGTATTTCCCTTCCAAGTTTTTCATCTGCATTCTTAAAACATTCAATTGTTTTTTCAAAATTTTCCGCAACAGCATTTTCTATTTTAACAACTTTTTCGTTATATAAATCGGAATGTAATTTTTGCGGATGACTTTGTGCAATTTCAACAATATTTTTTGTTATATCGCCAATTCGTTCCACATCTATTACAATACTAACAAGAATCAAATCGGAAGCCAATGTTTCTGTGCCGGACATTGCCAAATGATTAAAAACATCTTTACGTACTTCTCTTTGAAACTTATTTACGGCTAAATCCTGATCGTTTATATCGTATTTAATTTTATTAGTATCGGTTTTTCTTAGAACATCTTTGGCTTCCAAAAACATTTCATGTGTAAGGTCTAGCATTTCAAAAATACGTTTATATGCCCTATCTATTAAACTATCACTTGTAAAAACTGAAAATAATTCTTTTAACATAAAAACACCTTTTATTACTTAAATAAAAATATAAAAGATATAGGAATAATAAAAAACATAATTAAAATATAAATAACAGGTATAAATTTGTTTTTGGTTGCATTTTCGGCAAATGATTCCGCTATACTAATAGGAACTTTTTTTAAGGGCCACCAAAATAAAATACCGAAAATATTAAATAACAAATGAGCAAACGCTACGGTAACGGCGGTTATATTTCCCGTAACCAACGATGCCAATATTGCCGTAACCGTTGTTCCAACATTAGCACCCAATGTATATGGGAAAATTTGTTTTAATGTTAATAATCCGGCTCCTGCCATAGGTACAACCAATGATGTGGTAATTGAACTGCTTTGCACCAAAACAGTTAATAATAATCCAACCATTATTGCGCGACCTGGATTTTTAAAAAGATATTTATCGAACCAAGCTTTTGCTTTTTCAATCACCATAGTTTTTAAAACATCAACAATAAACTTTAGTGCAGTAAACAATAATAACAAAGCTACAATTACTATAATCCAAGCAACAACATGTTCATTGTCAAAATAGTTTTTTAAGTTATGTTCGAATATTTTGGAAACCGGTTTGGTAATTGCTTTAACGGGACTTAAGAATTTCAAACCTCCAACACCTTGAAAAACATCGGCTAGTTTTGCCGCACTTTTACCTAAAAAATTTGTTGTTAATTGTAAAGGAAATAAAACCAATACGCTCAAAAAATTAAAAAAATCGTGAACGGTTGCTGCTGCAAATGCACGTTTGAATTCATTGCTTCTTTTCATTTGCGGTAGTGATGCAATAGTATTTGTAATTGATGTACCGATATTGGCACCCATAATAATTGGTATGGAAAGTTCCAAAGCCTTTGTAGGATCGGAACCAAAAGCACCACCGGCAACCATTGCCACAACCATTGAAGTTGTTGACGAAGAACTTTGAATAATTGATGTAGCTAAAATTCCTATAAAAAGACCTATAAAAGGATTTGTAGTTGTTTCAATTAATGTTTTTGAAAATCCTTTGCCGAATAATTTCATTCCGTCGCCCATCATTTCCAAACTTAGAAAAAAAAGAAAGAGGAAAAAAAATAATTTGGTTACGGCAAACCAAGGCGAGTAAATAAACTTATTGATTTTTTCTGCCATTACAATTAGATAGAATTTTAGTTGAGAAAATTTTTTATTGATAAGAAATATACATTATTTCTAATAAGAAATTTAAAATTTATATGATAAATTTATTTTTTTTAATTAGGATATTATGTAAGATTATTATTATATTTATTACCCGATTTATGTATAAATTGGATAGTTCGGCAATTAAGTTTGATGATATACCCTTGTGGCTGTAACGATAAAAACTATTTTTAATATATATTTGTGAAAATTTGTTAGTAGAAGATTACAAAATAGTATCGCAAAACTTAATTTGCTATCACTGCGGGGAAGAGTGTCCGGATGATAATATTAGAATTGGGGATAAACTTTTCTGCTGTAATGGTTGTAAAACGGTTTACGAACTTCTCGAAGCCAATGATTTATGCAACTATTATTCCATAGATTCCAACCCGGGTGTAAATAAAAAAAATGAAATTAAGAAAAATTTTGATTTTTTAGACGATCCCGAATTAAAAGAAAAACTAATAGACTTTACCGACGGAAAAATTTCTACCGTTACATTCAGCGTTCCTCAAATGCATTGTAGTTCCTGTATTTGGATTTTGGAAAACCTATACAAAATGGATGAAGGGATAATTCATTCCGAAGCTGATTTTTTAAAAAAAAGTGTATCAGTTAAATATAATGAAGAAAAAACATCTCTAAAAAATGTAGTTCTTTTGTTGGATTCTATTGGTTATGAACCCGATTTGAATTTAGCTGAAAAAGAATTAGAAAAATCGGAAATGCTGAATAAAAAACTTTGGTATAAAATTGGTGTTGCCGGTTTTGCCGCAGGCAACATTATGCTTTTCAGCTTTCCCGAATATCTTGCATCTTCCAGCGTTTCATTGGATGAAATAAGACCGATATTTAAATATTTGAATATACTGTTTGCTTTGCCGGTGCTTTTTTACAGTGCCAGCGATTATTTCGTTTCGGCATACAAAGGATTAAAGAAAAAAATTGTAAACGTTGACGTTCCCATCTCCTTGGGTATCGGCGTTTTGTTCTTACGTAGTCTATACGAAATTTTTACTCATACCGGTGCCGGATATCTCGATTCTATGACTGCTTTGGTTTTCTTTTTAATTGTAGGTAAAATGTTTCAAAACAAAACCTACGCCGCTATGAATTTCGAACGAAACTATAAATCTTATTTTCCCATTGCCGTTACTATTGTAAAAAATAATAAAGAAACTACAAAACCTGTTGAAAAACTTAAAACCGGTGAAAGAATAGTAATTAAAAACGGGGAACTTATTCCGGCAGATTCTATTTTAATAAACGGTAAAGCTTATATAGATTATAGTTTTGTTACCGGAGAATCCAATCCTGTAGAAAAAATTAACGGAGATATGATTTATGCCGGAGGAAGACAAACCGGCGGTGCCATTGAAGTGGAAACGATAAAAGATGTTTCGCAAAGTTATTTAACTCAATTATGGAATAACAAGGTATTTAAAAAAGATGACGAAAGTAAAATAGATGCTTTTGTAAACGTTGTAAGTAAATATTTTACATTCGTAATAATTTCCATTGCCGTTGTTGCCGCATTATATTGGTTACCCAAAAGTACAACGTTTGCATTTAATGCTTTAACTTCAGTTTTAATAATAGCATGTCCGTGTGCCTTGGCTTTATCCACTCCGTTTACTTTAGGCTCCACATTAAGAATTTTCGGGAAAAATAATTTTTACATTAAAAGTACACATGTAATAGAAAAATTGGCTGAAATAACTTCAATTGTATTTGATAAAACAGGTACAATTACAGAAACGGGAAACGCCGAAATTAAATATGAAGGAGAATCCCTAACTGAATATGAAAACCAATTGGTTAAATCATTAGTAAGAAATTCTTCTCATCCTTTAAGTAAAAATATTTTCAATTTATTTAAAAGCGACACTGTTCTTGAAGTAAAAAACTACAAAGAAATTCCGGGCGAAGGGATTTATGCCTATATTGACGGAAACAAAGTCCAAATAGGTTCGCGTTTATTTGTTACTGATAATTCAGATAAAGAAAAATCAAATCTCTCCACAAAAGTTTATCTATCTATTAATAATAAATTGAAAGGTTTTTTTGCTATTAATAATTCGTACAGAAAAAAATTAAAAGAAGTAATTTCTTATTTAAAAAATTATTACAAATTATCAATTCTATCTGGCGATAATGACAGTGAAAGAGAAAGATTAGCCGAGTATTTTCCTGAAAATACAAAAATGTATTTCAAACAAACGCCTTTTGATAAATTAGCATATATAGAAAAACTGAAAAATAACAATGAAAAAGTTTTAATGATTGGTGACGGATTAAACGATGCGGGAGCATTAAAAATCAGTAACGTTGGAATTTCAATTGCAGAAAACATAAACAATTTTTCACCTGCTTGCGACGGAATATTAGACTCCAAATCTTTTGGAAAGTTAAATAGTTTTATTAAATTTTCAAAAACAAGTAAAAATATAGTTATCATTAGTTTTGTTATTTCGTTTTTTTATAATGTAATCGGATTAAGTTTTGCAGTCCGCGGGATTCTTTCTCCCGTTATTTCGGCAATACTTATGCCTTTAAGTTCAATATCGGTTGTTGTTTTTACTACATTAACTACAAATTTAATTGCAAAAAAAAGAAGGTTGTTATAAATGTCCGTAATACTTGTTCTAATAGGATTTAGTACCTTTGTTGCACTAATGTTTTTGGGTGCATATTTATGGTCTGTTAAAACCGGACAGTATAAAGATAATTATACACCATCGGTAAGAATTTTATTTGATAGTGAAGTGGTAAAAAAGAAAGAAAAAAACAAAAGTAATGATGGTAGGAACTAATAGGAAGCCATTACACATATACAATTATATTATTAACTAAATAAGGAGCATTTGTCTATGAATGTTGAGAAGTTCAAGTATGACAACCAGATTGTTAAAATGTTTATTTTGGCAACGGTTGTTTGGGGTTTGGTTGGCCTGCTTGTGGGATTATGGATTGCCATAGCCCTCTATGTTCCGGCGCTTAACCTGGGACTACCATTTACTACTTTTGGTCGTTTAAGACCGTTACATACCAACGCGGCAATTTTTGCTTTTGTTGGTAATGCTATTTTCACAGCTGTATATTATTCCTTACAGCGTATAACAAAAGCAAGAATGTTTAGCGATACACTCGGTAGAATTCATTTTTGGGGTTGGCAATTAATAATTGTTCTTGCTGCAATTACTCTGCCTTTAGGTATTACTACTTCAAAAGAATATGCAGAACTTGAATGGCCTATTGATATTTTGATTGCCGTGGTTTGGGTTATTTTCGGTATTAATATGATTGGTACGCTAATTAAAAGAAGAGAAAAGCACATCTATGTTGCGGCATGGTTCTATATTTCAACCTTTGTAACCGTTGCGGTTTTGCATATTGGTAATTCAATTGAATTGCCTGTTACTTTGTTAAAAAGTTATTCAGTATATGCCGGTGTTCAAGATGCTTTGGTTCAATGGTGGTACGGGCATAATGCGGTTGCTTTCTTTTTAACAACACCGTTCCTCGGGTTGATGTACTATTTTTTACCTAAGGCGGCAAACAGACCGATTTTTTCTTATAAACTTTCCATACTGCACTTTTGGACGTTGATTTTTATTTACATTTGGGCAGGACCTCATCATTTGTTGTATTCCGCACTTCCTAACTGGGCTCAATCTCTTGGTGTTGTTTTCTCAGTTATGTTATGGATGCCTTCTTGGGGCGGTATGCTTAACGGATTACTTACATTAAGAGGAGCTTGGGATAGAGTAAGAGATAATCCAGTTCTTAAATTCTTTGTAGTTGGTGTAACCGCTTACGGTATGTCAACCTTCGAAGGTCCGATGTTATCATTAAAAAATGTTAATGCTTTGGCACATTTTACAGATTGGATTCCCGCTCATGTGCATGTTGGTACTTTAGGTTGGAACGGATTTATGACTTTCGGAATGTTATACTGGCTTGTTCCTAAGTTATGGAAAACGGATTTATATTCTAAAAAATTAGCCAATGCGCATTTTTGGATTGGAACATTAGGTATAGTAATGTGGGTTATTCCAATGTGGTGGTCCGGTATTACACAATCTTTAATGTGGAAAGAATTTACTCCGTTAGGTTTATTAAAATATCCTAACTTCTTGGAAACCGTATTACAAATTGTTCCGATGTACATTATGAGATCTATAGGCGGATCAATTTATTATATCGGTCTGTTAGTTATGGTTTATAATTTGGTTAAAACCGCAAAACAAGGTTCGTTTGAACCGGAAGAAGAAGCCGAAGCCGCTCCTCGCGGAGAAGTAACAGATCAACCAAAATGGGGAATGATTCATCGTTATATAGAATCCAAAACATTATTATTTACATTTTTAGCTTTCTTGGCTATTATTGTTGGTGGTTTGGTAGAAGTAATACCTACTTACTTGGTAAAATCAAATATTCCTACCATTGCTTCCGTAAAACCATATACTCCTTTGGAATTACAAGGAAGAGATGTTTATATAAAAGAAGCTTGTAACAGTTGTCATTCTCAATTAGTAAGACCGTTCAGATCGGAAGTAGAAAGATATGGTGAATATTCAAAAGCAGGTGAATATGTTTATGACCATCCTTTCCTATGGGGTTCTAAAAGAACAGGCCCGGATTTACATAGAGTTGGTGGAAAGTATTCCAACATGTGGCATTATTTGCACATGCAAAATCCACGTTCAATGTCACCCGGC
>JALSTL010000075.1 GCA_026983755.1 Melioribacteraceae bacterium
TAAAAAAACTTTGTTCTAAGATAGATAGCAACAATTTAAACCTCCAAAGTTTTTAAAATACTATCTTAAAATAAAGCCAAAAAAAACAGAAAAGTATAACTCAAAATTAGAAATTAGAACTTAGAACTTAGAATTTAGAACTTAGAGCTTAGAGCTTAGAATTTAGAAAGCTCAAGTAATCTCAAAAAATCAATTCTATTTTCTAACTTATACTTTAGGGTGATAGGAATAACTTGAAAGTTCAAAAAGCTTTAGTTTAAATAATTCCAATAATTGTTTATTGGACAAAGAAAATTATAAGAATATATATATTTTTTCATATTATCTTTTACGAGGATTAGAATGAAATTTTTTCAGTTTATAGACAAAAATAATAATTCAAAAATGGGAGTAGAATTAGACAATCGGAAATATGATTTTACTCAAATATTGGATTCCCGAATGTATAATTCTCTACAAAGTATTATAGAGGCTGGAAAATTTACTTGCGATTTTTTGACGAACATAATTAATGAAACGGAAACTAAAAATGAATTGGAAAAATATAAAATTACTACAGAGATTAAATTTGATATTCCAATTAAAAGACCTGAAAAGATTCTTTGTTTTGGTGTTAATTATGTTGCACATGCTATTGAAGGAGATAATCCGATTCCGGATGAGCCTATTATGTTCGGTAAATTTAATAATACGTTACTTCCCCATAACGGAATAATTGAATTTCCAAAAAATATTGAAAGAGTAGATCACGAAATTGAGCTTGGAGTTATAATTGCAAAAGAAGGGAAAAACATCCCCGAAAAAAATGCTATGGAATATGTTGCAGGATATACTATAATCAATGATATAAGTGCTAGAAAAATGCAAATAGAAGATTTGGATAAAAGTCATCCGTGGCTTCGTTCTAAAGGGTATGATACATTTTGCCCGGTCGGTCCATATTTAGTTCCTGCTTTTGCTATACCTGATCCATATAATATTGATTTAACATTAAAAGTTAATGGAAAAATTAAGCAACAATCAAATACTTCTCGAATGATTTTTAAGCTCCCTCGGTTAATAAATTTTATTTCGGAAATTATGACGCTTAAACCGGGAGATATTATTTGTACAGGTACACCCGAAGGAATTTCGGAAATAATTGACGGTGATACTGTTACATGCGAACTAACCGGATTAGGAATTTTATCAAATTCAGTAAAAGTTGATTGAAATTTGTTTTGAAAATTAAATAATTAAAACTTTTAGCAAAAATGATGAAAACAAAATACACACAAATATCTCAGGAAGATAGTAAATACTTGCTTAATGAAGAAAAATTAGAAATAGGTTTACCAAAAGATTGGTGGTATTCTAGTTATTCAATAGACGCATATAAACAAGAGAAAAAAGAGAAAGTCCGGTTATTTCAAATGAATAACAATTCTTTTGGGGAATTATTTGATAAAAAGAATAAAAGAGAAATTCAAAATAAACCGATTTTTGATGCTTCTAAAGGTGATTACATTATAACCAATAGAGATTATCTGAAAAAAGATTTTACATATTACCGAAAACAAAAAGAAAGAATTTTAAAATATTCTATTTATCCCGCCGTTATTTTTGCTTTAGTCTTTACCATTACAATTCTTAGTTTTATAGCAAAACTTTAGGTTCCGAAGAGAAAAATGTTAATCACTCATGTTACGTAATACTAATAATTTTATCATTTTGAGTGAAGCTTTTAAAGAATTCTTACAGAAAAATATCTCGAAATAGTACTAATACACAATAATAAGATTATTCATTGCCACAACGATTTCCCGCCTTCTTTTTGGCAATACAGTTTTATGTAACGTGAGTTAATTATTGAAAAAGAAATACCCAAAATGATAAGCAAAGAAATATTTAACAGTAATATTTAGCAGCACTTATAGGTAAGAACTAACTTAAAATGGATACGAGGAAATATAAAGTAAAATATACCGGTAATAATTTTCCGCCGGATGCTAATTGGAATAAAAATGAATGGAGAGATATAGAATCTATTTCAATTACGAATAAATTATTAATAGAACCGTTATTTACACCTACAACCAAAATAAAATTACTTTATAATAAAGATTATATCTACGTTATATTTAAAGTTGAGGATAAATATATACGTTCCGTATATACGGAAATTAACAGTCCGGTTAGTAAAGATAGTTGTGTGGAATTTTTTTTTACTCCTTCAAATTCCAAAGTTACCGGCTATTTTAATTTGGAAACTAATGCCGGTGGAACACGGTTGATAAGATTTCAAAAGGGTTATAATATTGAAAAAATAATGATGGATATTGAAGATATTAAAAGTATAGAAATAGCACATTCATTACCGGAAATTGTTAAGCCGGAAATATTAACCGAAACTACTTGGACACTTGAATACAGAATTCCATTAAAAATGTTAAAGAGCTATTCTGAAATTACACAACCAACCAAAGGTGTTATTTGGAGAGCCAATTTTTATAAAACAGCCGGTGAAAATTCAAATCCACATTATTTATCTTGGAATAAAATTATTCATCCTGACCCAAATTTTCATTTACCTGAATTTTTTGGTGAACTGGAATTTCTATAGAAAATTAACAATATAAATAAATTACGGAGAAATAAAATTATGTCATCAAAAGTTAAATGCGGAATTATTGGACTTGGAATTATGGGCAAAGAAGGTGGTCAAGTTCTTCAGTTAGTTGAAGAAGCCGAAGTTGTTGCTTTAGCCGAACCAATAGAAACAACAATGCAAGAAGCCTTAAATATATTTGAAGGTGCTAAACCGTATTCCGATTATAACGAAATGTTGAATAAAGAGAATCTTGATATTGTTTATGTTGCTACACCTGATCTTTATCACAAAGAGCCTGTAATTGCTTGCTTGAAAGCAGGGGTAAATGTTCTTGTAGAAAAGCCAATGACAACTTCTCAAAAAGAAGCCGAAGAAATTGTTAAAGTTGTAAGACAAACCGGAAAAAAATTACAAGTTAGTTTTAATCATAGGTGGTTATCGGCTTATTATCATATAAAAGAAATGATAGAAAATGGGGAACTTGGTGAGCCGATTATAGGATATGCTCGTAAAAATAATCCAATTTCGGTTCCAACAACTATGCTTGCTTCTTGGGCATTAAAAAGTAGTCCCGCTTGGTTTATGTCTTCGCATGATATTGATTTAATGACTTGGTGGTTCGATGCTTCACCTGTTGAAGTTTATGCCAAAGGTATTAAACGAAAGTTAAAAGCTCTTAAAGGATGGGATACTTGGGATGGTATTCAATCTTTAGTTACTTATAACAAAGGACAGTTTGCAACATTTGAAGCTGCATGGATATATCCGAATACCAGCCCTTATATGCCGGATTCATTTATGGAAGTAATTGGAACAGACGGGACTACACATATAGATAGACAACGTGAAGCAATAGAACATATTGGAAAAGATAGTTTTGATTGTCCGAGAACTTTCCTGGGTTCTAAGGTATTCGGGCAATGGCAAGGAGCATACCCTGCAAGCGTAAAAAGTTTTGTTGATGCAGTGTTAAACGATACCAAATCACATGTTGATGAAATAGCAGGGTTAAAAAGTACTGCAATTTTAGATGCAATTCATAAATCGCTTGAACTAGGGAAACCTGTAAATATAAAATACGGTATTGATTTCTAAATATTATAATATAGAAAATAATAATGAACAATAAAGAAAATATTAAAATTGGTTTAGCGGAAACAATAATAACACCAAAACAAAATTTACAAATGCATGGTTTTGGTAAAAGTCAAATAGCCGAAGGAGTTCATGACGAGCTTCATTCGAGATGTTTGATTGTTGAAGATGCTGCCGGTAATAGATTTGCTATAATATCTATTTCTGTTGTTGAATTGAATAGCGGCAAGATACCAAAAATAATTCGTAGAAAAATTGCTGAAGAAATTAATATTCATGAAGAAGCAATTTTACTTTCGTGTACTCACACTCATTCCGGTCCTGAAGTTGAAATTGCACCTTATGATTACCAAGAATTTTTTATAAACCAAATAGTTGAAAGTGCTAAATTGGCTAATAGGAAACTTGTTCCGGCAAAAATCGGAATTGGGAAAACTGTTCAATTGGAAGTTGGTAAAAACAGAAGAAGATTACCTTACGGCGGGTTACATCCTGATCCGGAGTTAGATATAATACGTATCGAAGATATTAGCGGTAAATTACAAGGTGTTCTCTTTAGTTATGGTTGTCATCCCGCTACACTGGATTGGAAAAATAGATTGTATTCGGAAGATTGGCCGTACTTTGCCATAAAAGGAATAAAAGAACATGTTGGTAAAGATGTTTGGGTTTGTTATTTACAAGCGGCTCAAGGAAATATTAATACAGGGTATGATTCTTTACTTTCGGCAATTGGTGCAGATATGCAGGTAAGAAATTATGCGTACATTAAGTACAAAGGCAAACAAATGTCCGACTCTGTTTTGGAAATATTATCAGATATCAAAGTTAAATCCAATTTAACGGTTGAAGTAGTTAATAAATATTTCCCTTTACCTTTGCGTAAGGAATTTCCGGTAACTTTAGAAGAAGCAAAAAGAAACTTAAAAACAGCAAAAAAGAAATTATCCGAAATAGAAAACGAAGCAAAATATAAAAGTTCAAGAAAATTAGATAGCTATCGAACACAAGTAATATCAGCAGAACAAACTTTTGAATTGGCAAAAGAATTTTATTCCGGGGAATTACAAGATAGTGAAATTGTTGAATCGCAAGTTTTTCGTGTTGGAGATATAGTCTTTTTTTCATTACCGGGCGAGGTATTTTCCGAAATTGCTCTCTCAATAAAAAAACAATCCCCTTTTAATAATACAATTCCTGTTGGTTTAGCAAATTGCCGTTGGGAATATATGCCAACCAAAGAAGAATTTATTGAGGGAGATTATGAAGTTGACGGTAGCAAATACAGTCCTGAAGTTGCTGAAGTATTTATTAATTCCACGCTAAAAATTATCAATTTTTTATATGCACAGGAGAAAAATTAATGAAGAATAAATTAAACAGACTTACAATAATTTTAAGTTTTCTTTTATTGTTTATTTCTGTTAGAATTATGTTAGCCGGTGTTACGGGAAAAGTTGTCGGAAGAGTTTTGGACGCTACAACCAAAGAACCGCTTATAGGTGCAAATGTTATGATTGTAGGGGAGTCTATAGGCGCGGCTACGGATATTGACGGATACTTTATTATACTTAATATTAGACCTGGTGTATATACAATTAAAGCAAAAATGCTGGGATTTGGTACAAAGGTTGTAAAAAATGTTACAGTATATGCAAACAGAACAACATCGGTTAATTTCCAATTAAGTGATGAAACGTTAAACTTAAAAGAAGAGGTTGTAATTATTGCTAAAAAACCACCCGTTCAAAAAGATCAAACTTCTACAGTTAATACTATTACTGCCAACGATATCGAAAGTTTGCCAATTGCAAAAACAACTTCACAATTTATTTCTTTAATGCCCGGTGTAAGTCTTGACGGAGTAAATCGTATAAGAGGAAGTGACGATCCGAGTGTACTATCTACGGGATGGAACGGTGGACAAGGTTCTTCTGATGTTAAGACTGTAATAGATGGTGTTTTAATGAATAATTATGATGGATTTAACGGTGTTGCAAAAGGTTCCGGTGGAATATCCAATATTCCCAGCAGTAGTGTTCAAGAGATTACTGTTCAAGCCGGTGCAATGCCTGCTGAATATGGAAATGCTAATGGCGGTATAATTTCTATGTACACAAAAGAAGGTAAAAACAATTATCAAGGATGGTTTAATTACGAATATGATTTACCTGGTAAAAAACATTGGGGTACAAATGTATATGATAGTCCGATGTTAAAAAATAATGCATGGAAATTTATTCCCGAAGAAGATAAGAATACAAAAATAAACCCTTTAACCGGAAAATTATTTTATGTACGTGACGATTATACAAGTATTGCAGGACAAACTTTTGAAGGTTCATTCGGTGGACCTGTTCCTTTTTTATCCGGTGTGAAATTTTTTATAAGCGGAAGACACGAAGCATTGGCCCCTGAATTTCCTTCTGTAATAGATCATGGCTTTATTGACGGGCGTGGCAATTTCGTATCTTCGTCAGATAACTTTTTAGGAATTGGCAATATTAGTTTTAATATCTCTTCTAAAATGAAAGTAAAAATAGGAAGTATAATTAATCAGTTTACGTCTTATCGTTCTGATTATTTTGATCCTTACCAAGGTGTTAATTTAGTAGAAGGCGGTATAAGAAATATTGATGCATATGGGAAAAATATTTTTCTACCTAAAAATTGGGCTGCCGGTGGTAAACAATTTAACAGAGATTTTGTAGGCTTTTTACGATTTACGCATGTTCTTTCGCCTACTACTTTTTACAATATGGTTTTGGGATATTCGGAAACTAATATCGACACTATTGGAGTTCCTTTGTTAACATCGGAAAATACACGGATAGGGTACTTTAATGCAGGTAGGGAAGGTGCCTTTTGGACAGTTTCCGATCGGAAAAGATGGGAAGTTAAATTTAACTTAACTAGTCAGGTAAATAAACATAACATGGTTAAGTTAGGATTTAACGGAATATTTTTTAATAACTATTTAACTCAATATGAAAGTACGCCTACTGCCGGCGGACGTGGAACCTACAGACGCAGATATATTTTTTATGGTAGCGGACCTGGGGCTAACGGGTTAAACAAACCTGTAAAACCGATACAATTGGCAATGTATTTACAAGATAAATTGGAATTTGAAGGCTTAATTATTAATGTGGGTGGACGTCTTGATTATTTTAATCCGAACAGTAAAGAAGTTTTTCATCCCGGATTACTTAGGAGTACAATGTATTCTACCTTAACACGTGCTAATAATGCCCCAACCGAAGATATGCCAACTATTTTTACTTTTAGTCCCCGTCTTGGTATTGCCCATCCGATAAGTGATAGAGCTGTTATACATTTTTCTACCGGTATTTTTAGGCAACTTCCGGACTTTTATTGGTTCTACGGAAAAGCTTATGGCTCAAGAACTGCAATTGATGATGACTTAAATGGGAACGGTAAAATTGATCCGGCAGAAAAATACAATACTTTTCGTCCTGCCTTTGGTTCCTATTTCGGAAGGCAAGCAGGCATTATCAGACCGGAAAAGAGTATAAATTTTGAAGTGGGTGCCGATTATAATTTTTATGAAGATTATACTGTAAGTACAGTAATGTATTATAAAAGTGAAACTGACCAATTTTATATGTTTTCTAATGCAGGGCTTGGCGGTAGGTTAGATGAACTAAAACAGATTGCTTCGAACGATAACTGGTTTGCAACACTATCAAATGGTGCTTGGGGTGATACACGAGGAGTTGAATTTTCCGTAAGAAAGCGATTTAGTAATTATTTTTCATTTTCTGCCGCCTACAATATGGAATGGGCACAGTCGGTTGCTGCCGGACGTTCCAACGGAGATTTAATTATTTATGCAGGTCCAAGTTTTTTCTATTCATCTAAAAATTATAATAATGATGATTGGTATAAAGGTAATTATGTTTTTTATGATAAGTTTAAAGTAGATGAAGAAACCGGAGCTGAAATACCCGTAAAACCTACTGATGCCGAAATGGACGAATGGGCGGATTTATATGCAAACGAAATTAAAATTCGTAAAAGTAGAGATTGGGGATATTATGCAAATGCTTGGTTAGACCCATTACGTAAAGCAGAGGGTAGAGCAGGTGAAGCAGGGTTATTTGTATCACGAAGCGGTGCTTATGAAGCCCCGTTAAATCAATATAAAAAAGGAAATCCGGGAAGTTATGGTAAATTTTCTTTTGTTTTCGCACTACCGGAAGATTTTAAATTGGGACCTAATTGGTTGAGTTCAATATTAAGTAACGTATCACTGAATTATGTATATAAAATGAGTACGGGAACAGATTTCTATTACAGACCTGTAGGAGCACACACAAAAGAAATACGTACACTTCCAATGTACACAAATTCTGATCTTTCACTTTCTAAAACATTTAATACATTTGTGAATGCAACATTATATGTTGATGTAATGAACATTTTTAATCAGCAAGATGCTAGAGAAGTGAACAGTAGAACCGAATATATAAAATATGGGTTGTTAACTGCTAAACCAAATAATAGGTATTTTGTAAAGTATGGTGATACAGGTGAATTATACAGATATTTTGGTAATCCGCGTAGTGTAAGAGTTGGAATACGAGTCCAATTTTAAATTCAAAACAGAATTTTTGGAGTAATTAAATGAGAAAAAATAATTATAATATTAATTTTAACCGTAATATTGTAATTGCACTGATAGCAATTCTTTTATTACCTCTTTCCACAATTAATTCTCAATGGATGTCTCGTTCATTGATGTCAAATGAAATTGGAGCTGAAGGAAGAATAAATGAGGGCAAAAGTTCAGGATGCAACTACCCGAATTTATGGAACTTTCCGGTTAACAATTGGGCAGATGCAACTGCAGGTGAATGGTATGGAACAAAACCGGAAAGTAAAGGAACATTAGCCAATGCATCAATGGGATTCCACAATTCTCATGGTGAAGGTCTTTGGATTCTAAGTCCGCAAATAGGAAATAAGTCTAATGTTGTTACGTGGACCGGCCCGGGTAAAATAAAAGAAAATGATAATATACGAGTTTTTTATGATCCGCGTAATAATCCGGAAAATAATTTAGGATATACAGTAAAGGAAATAACAAATCTATCCGGAAGTGAATGGGGAATAACTGTTCCCGAATATTATCCTTATCTGGGAAATTGGAGAAATGACGAAAAATATTTTAATAGATATTGGAAACCAATACTACAAAACGGAACAAACAATGCCGAAAATATTCAAATAGCTAATCACAGATTCAACAAGTATAGTCAAGCTATTCCAAGTCCTGTAACACCACGTCATTGGCCTGAACAAATTGTTGTTAGCAGATGGGTTAACAAAGTTACCGGTATGGAAATAACGGAAAAAGTTTATGGTTATTCTTATCAGGATTTTGACGATTTTAATATCTTTGAATTTACTTTTACAAATACAGGTGATACTACGGGAAACGGAGAAACGGATGTTACCAGAACTTTGAATGAAGTATATTTTTCACTTGTGCAAGCTCTAAAAATAGGAGCAATGGGAGATAACTGGAGAGGTTTTGAGTTTCAGTATAATGAATTAGCATCTCTGGACGATTGGTATAAATACTCTGATATTCCTGGAGAGACCGATGAAATATTAAATGGCTATAAGGTTTCATATCAATATGATGGAGACGACGAATCAACAAAAGAATGGGATGATACGGGTGAACCCTACCTAAAAGATAAAGCTCTTGAAGGAGCCAATATCGGACAAAGCGAAAATATGCTTCAAGCACCTGAATATATCGGTTTAGCACCAATTGCATATACTAATAATCAGGGCAAGTTTCAATTCAATAGTAATGATTTAAATAAATTTGTTGAACCTTCGGGTGAGCAACCGGTTGGTGAACATTGGTGGCCTATATTAGGTGTAACTGATGCGGAAGTTCCTGATTATGGTAGTAAGTCGTTGGAAGAAATGTATAATATGGTAAGTGCGAAAACTATTGATGCTAATCCTAATGAAGTGGGATTGAACTGGCATAGTCAATTATATGGTCCTTATAAATTGGAACATGGGCAAAGTGCAAAACTTGTATTTGCAATTGTAGGGGGTACGGCTGCACAAATAGCAGGTGAAAAAGATATAGTTAAATGGTGCAGAAAAAATAAAGTTAGTGATTTACCAAAAGGAAAGTTAGCACTTAAACAAAATATAGACGCAGCACAATTTGCTTATGATAATAATTATAATGTTCCCAAAGCACCACCGGATGTACGTCTTTTTGTTGATGGTACTCCGAGAACTGCTCCAAAAGATGTTGAAACCAATGGACACAACACTTTATGGTGGACTAGTGCAGATAACGCTGTTAATCCGGATTATGGTACCAGTGATGTTGAAGGATACAATGTTTATAGATCCACATTTTTAGGTGGTGGGGATTATAAACTTATTGCACGTATTGAAAAAGGAACATCATTTTCTGATACCGGTTCGGTTATTTTTAATTATGTACCAGGGGAAGGTCCTAACGGAGAAGATTATTATTTAGTTGATATGGATTCGCGAGAAGGATTTAATTATTATTATTCTGTTCGGTCGTACGCAAGCGGGCATAATGCAGATCAATGGAATAATTTACCGGATCATATTGTTCAGCATGTTGAAGAGGGTTTGGAAGGTGGGCTTTCTGCTCCAATGCAAAGAACTTATGGAATGCAACGCCCGACACGTATAGTAGATAAATTTGATCCCTATGTTACTCCTAATCCGTATATTTGGGGCGATGCCGCACATATGTTGGGCAGTGATAGAGAAGAAGTCGATTTCCGTCAATTACCTCCTATATGTGATATTTATATATTCACATCTTCAGGCGATTTAGTTAAATATTTTGAGCATAACAATTATACATCAAACACAGAAACATTCAATTTTGAAACTTGGAATCTTGTAACAAAGGTTGCATCCGGAATTTATTATTGGATTGTAGAATCTAAAACACCTGGAAGTATGGGCGAGATAAAACGTGGAACTTTAGCAATTGTTAGATAGAATAAAATTTAATTTAATGGAGCGTTAACAATGCACAAGATAAAATTACTTTTAATTGTCCTAATATCTTTAATTTTTATTGGGCACTTGGATGCACAAAAAAAATCGGGTATAGGTCTTGTTGGCGGATATGATATTTCAATCTCAGGTTTAAGTAATTGGTACTCAGGTGCCGGTTTAATAGGTGGTAAAATAGTTTTTTGTACATCTTCTAATAATAGTTTGGAAATAGAATATAACTATCATTCATTCCTAAATAGCTCAATGCCTGATAGAATGTTTATAGCTAAATCGCAGATTAAATATGCTTATGAAAATAAAGATGCAAACAATAAACCGATATTTATTACGGATGATCAAGGAAACTATATTCCTTACAAAAAAATTGATAAGCAAACTTATCCTAATGCTAAAAAATCTTTTGCAGATTCATTATACTCGAGTAGTGGTTCGTCCAAGATGACTGTACATTCGATTACTATCAATACTATTAAGTATTTTACTCAAAATAATTTTTTTCAATCTCGATTTTTTATTATGGGTGGTATTGGTTTTCATGTTTACAAAAATCAAGTTGATAGTTTACTATATGGAGGTCAACCAATCTATAGAGGTAAAAAAGTATATATGAAACCATTTGAAGACAGCAGGGTTGCATTAGGTTTTAATCTTGGCGGAGGTATTGAAATTCCTGTAACTAACAATATAAATTTTGATTTGCGAACTAAATATAATTTTATAGTTGGAGAGCTGCGGCCTATGGAAGCCTATAAATATAAGGGGCATGGGTTTAAAAAAGATGCCGAAGAGATTGGAATACTTAAAAAAGTGTTTCCTTTGCAATACATAACAATTAGTGCTTCATTTACGTATTATTTTCAATAGAGAAAAAAGGAATAATTAAAATTTATTAAGGAAGTCAAATGAAAAAACAATTATCATATATTATATTGTTATTAGTTTTACTTAACTTACCTGTTTGGGGTGGGGATAATCCATGGAGTAGTTCTATATATACAAAAGCCGGAATTTCAGGATTTACATTCCTGAAAATTTCGCCAACAGCACGTATTGCCGGTATGGGAAATACTTTTTCAGCAATTGCAAATGATATTAATGCTATTTATATAAATCCTGCCGGTATTACCGAAGCAGGTAATTATGCAATTAATATTTCCGATACAAAATGGTTTGTAAATTCAAATTTTTATACTGCAGCTGCATCTATGTTCATTGGTGGTTTCAATTATTTTGGTGTTAGCTTTGTGGGTTTAATGCCGGAAAAAACTCCGGAACGTAGTCCGCTATCATCCGACCCAAACGGGTTAACAGGGAATAACATTGCGATGTATGATTATGCAATCGGGCTTACATACGCTGCAAAAATATCCGAACAATTTAGTCTTGGTATAAAAGTTAATTATGTAAATGAAACAATTATGAATTTATCAGCAACAAATTTACTTGTTGATGTCGGTTCACTTTATAATACAAATTTTGAAACAATAAGAATTGCAATGAGCTTAAGAAATTTTGGCTCGGAAGCTCAGTATCCCGATCGTATATTATTTCAAATGCCTATTGTTTATACAATAGGTACGGCAGCGGAAGTTTATGGGCAAGACCCGGAAAGTTTTTTTCGTGTTACACTTAGTGGAGAAGCAACTTTTGAAATAGACTATGAACAAAGATATCAAATAGGTACTGAAATTTGGATTATGAATTCTTTTGCATTTAGAGGGGGTTATCAATTTAATCAGGGAACAACAGACCCTTGGAATAGATTTGATTATGCAGGTAATAAATTTTCTTTTGGGTTCGGTGGTAAAGTAGATGTTAGCGGTTCGGAACTAACGTTCGATTTTTCTTACACAAAAAGTGACAGACTTTTTGAAAATCCACTGCGTTTATCAGTAGGAGCTAGTTTTTAATATTTTTAATAATATATGAGTTCACTCAAAAAAGGTAATATACTTAAATTAAGTAGGTTTTTCCAAAGGGATAGGGGAAATTAGTCCTTTCTACATAAAAGCATAGTGTTAGGCGTGGATGAGTTATAGAAATGAATCAATCCGAAAACAGTTTGTTGTTAGTATAACAATATAAAAATTGAATAAATAAATAGTATAATCAAAATTATAAATAATAGTATCTGAAATTTTAACTTCTTCTTAAAATACAATTTTTTTAAAATTATAATTAAATGAATAAGTACAACAAATTATTTTCCGCACTATTATTACTCGCAATATTGATAAGTAATTTGGAATGTGAACAAAAAAAAGAAAAACCCAAAGAATATTTTGTTAATAAACTAAAAGATAGTTTAACTATTGATGCAAACCTGAATAAACCGGAATGGAAAAATATTACCGGATTAACAATTAAAAATATTTTGGGAAAAACGCCGAAATACACTCCGAAAACAGAAGTGAAAATGCTTTATGATGATAACTATATTTATGCAATATTCCATGTTAATGAAAAATATATAAAAGCAGTAGCAACAAAAATTAATGATTATGTTTATCGTGATAGTGGTGTGGAGTTTTTCTTTACACCAAGTAATAATATTAGCGACGGTTATTTTAATTTGGAAATCAATTGTATAGGCACGCCGTATTTTAAGCATCAAATAAAATTTAAGAAAAATGTTATTGATATAGATACTAATGACATAAAGAAAATTGAAATTGCTCATTCACTTTCAGGTATTATTAATTCGGAAATTGAAAAAACCATAGATTGGACACTTGAATTCAAAATTCCTATAAATATGATAAAAAAATATGCTAAAGTAATTCAACCTGCTGCCGGTGTGGTTTGGAGGGCGAACTTTTATAAAACTGCTGATGCAACTTCAAATCCGCATTATTTATCTTGGAATAAAATTAAAAGTAAAAAACCTAATTTTCATTTACCTGTATTTTTTGGGATTATAAAATTTAATTAGAAATATTTATTGGAGATAACAGAATGGAAAACCAACTAGCTATACTTGGAGGCAAAAAAACAATCGAAAAAGAAAATGAAGAACTTTTTAAGTGGCCCATTATTACCGAAGAACATGAAAAAGCTGTTCTTCAGGTTATGCGAGAAGAAAATATGTCGGGGCTTAATATTACTAAAGAATTTGAAACAAAATATGCAGATTCGTTAGGTAGAAAATATGCATTAACAAGTCCTAACGGAACAACATCAATAAAAGAAGCAATGTATGCACTTGGTGTTGGAGTTGGAGATGAAGTTATTGCTCCAAGCAGTACCTATTGGGCTACGGTATTGCAAGCGTATAATCTTGGTGCTACACCTGTATTTGCTGATATTGACCCTAATACCTTGTGCATTGATGCAAATGATATTGAACACAGAATTACGGAAAACACAAAACTAATAGTTGTAACACATCTTAGCGGAATGCCTGTAGATATGGATGCTGTTATGGCAATTGCACGCAAACACAATGTAAAAGTTCTTGAAGATTGTTCCCATGCACACGGTGCTTTATACAAGGGAAAAGAAGTTGGAACTTTTGGTGATGCCTCGGCATTTTCATTAATGAGCGTTAAATCATTAGCAATTGGCGAAGGAGGTATATTGTTTACCGATGAC
>JALSTL010000076.1 GCA_026983755.1 Melioribacteraceae bacterium
ATTTTTTGGCAAAATTTTCAACAAATTTTTGGTCGTCATCGCTTTCTTTTTTGCGTAATTTAAAGTTGCAATGAGCCAATTCAAAATTCAATCCGCTTCTGTAAAACAAATAGGCAAGCACGATGCTATCCAATCCACCCGAAATGGCAATCAGGTATTTTTTTGTTTGATAGTTATCAATTTTTTTTAATCTTTGAATAAACCTGTCGTGCATTAAATTTTGTTTGAGGTTTCAAAGTTACGGAAAAACCCATTATTTTTGTAATAAAAATTAAGACAATGACCGAAAGAGAAAAACAATTTATAGAATATTGGCAAAAGAAAAGGCAAACCGGAATTTATAAGTATTCGATTATTACGGGGTTTACTTATGCGGTATTTGTTTTGATTTTTTCGAAATTGTTGGCGTGGAATTTTCAGTTTACCAAGCAAGATTTATATGCTTCGGCTTTTGCCATATTGATTGGAATATTGGTATTGGGACCTTTTATGTGGTGGCACAGAGAGCGTAAGTATAACAAATTGATTGAAGCAAATAAAAAATCAAAAAACAAAAAGAATAAGAAAAAGGGCTAAAAATTTTAGCCCTTTTTCTTTATGTTTTATCTTTTCAAAGTAAAATGCCCTTTATAAGTTTTTCCGTTTTTTAGCATAAGCATATACCAATAATCGCTACTCAACATATCTCGTCCTTTGACTTTACCGTCCCAATAATCGGTAGTTCTGGTATGCATTGCTTTTAGAATTCTTCCATATCTGTCATAAATATAAACCATTGCATCCGGTGTATTTTCCGAATTTCCTATACGCCAAACATCATTATAACCATCTCCATTGGGAGTGAAAAATGAAAGAAAAATTAAATTGGTAACATGTACCGGTGGCAAAATATATTCACAGTCATTACTATCTTTTATATAAACAGTATAATCGCCATCGGGTAGATCGGTAAAATGATTGTTTTCCTGATAATTTATTCCGTCAACCGAATACTGATAAGGAGGTAGTCCACCGGAAGCATCTATTTCCAACTCACCATAGAAAATCGGAGTTAGAGTTGCATTAACCGGTTCTAAAATTGTAATATGGATTTCATCCGAAACATTACAAGTCCCTCTGTCAATCGTTAGCACCACATCATACTCCCCGGGACCTGATAAGCTTAACATATCGGTATTATTGGGGTCGGTATTTCCATTGACTTCCCAAGTATAATTGTCAGCATCGGTAATATTGGATTGTATTTCAGCTGTTTGGTCATAGCATAGGACCAGGTCGGGACCTAAATCCAATTGGGGATAAGGGTCCATGGTTGCAACCACTTCATCGGATCCGATACAACCAATGGTATTGGAGACATCCACTCGATATGTTCCGGAATCACTAATATTTAAAGTAGGATTGGTTTCACCCGTGAGTTCTACTCCGTCTTTATACCATTGATAAGTTTCATTTCCCGATAGGTTGGAAATGTTGGCTGTTAAGGTTTGGGAGGTTCCTTCACAAAAATGAAAATCGGCACCCAAATCCACAATGGGTGTAGGTTCTATTCTGACTACTATTTCATCGGTATGAGAACAGGCTCCGGTTTCTACCGTTAAAGAATAGGTTCCCGAATCTGAAACGGTAATTGTAGGATTGGTTTCACCGGGCAAATCCACCCCGTCTTTTGCCCATTGATACGAGGTGGCATTGGTAGTGGTTCCATCAATAGTTACGGTTGGCGAATTACATTCGTCAATATCGGGACCTAAATCGACGGTTCCTAAAAAATCATCAAAATTTACGGTTACTTCATCGGTTAAGGTTACATTTTGACCATAGACATTTACATAAGTTGCTTCACAACGGAAAGTTGTTGTTTCCGTAACACAGACATTAATGGTATCTCCTGTTCCGACTAATGAATTATCGGTTGTATTATACCATTCGTAATTAACGGATATTCCTTGTGCTGGTGTAGTATTGGGGATAAATTTCCAAAGTTCGGGAGTGGTTACTGTCCATTGTCCGGTATTTCGTCCGGGCGGAACATAAGCAATAGTGCCGGCTTCATTTTGAATACCAACAACTGCGTTTCCGTTGTTCCAACTTGAACAAGTATCTTTATGGTCTATTTGAACATCAATAACATTCGTATTTTCGTATAATACTACACGTTGAGTAGTGTGAAGATTTGTGCAAGAATATTGAGCCACATTATCATAAGAAATAACAAATTTTCTTTGGGGTGCTTGTCCGGATACATAATATTTAATAGTTCCTCCGTAAGTTACATCTACGTCATGATAAGCTCCAAAAATTGTATTTCTAAACAAGTTGGTGCTGGGTAAAGCGTCATTAAATTGCCATGCACAATAATCTTGTGGTTGTTGAATTTCGGGAGAAGTTCTGTTTAAATCAAAACTTACCACACCGTTAGCTCCTACAATCAAATAATTATAAGGTTGTCCAAAAAAATAAAAAGTAAAAGGTAAAGTAATTACACTAGACCACACATCATCAGTATTAATAGTAGTAGGGGTAATATTTCCTTCCGGTGGAAGTGGACAAGGTAAATCTTGCTGCACGATATAAGTATCGGTATTCATTCCCAGACCGGGAGCTGTTTGAGCATGAAGAGTCGTGCAATTGTTATTACAATCGACCGTAACATCCGGTCCGGCATCCAATTGGTCGCAAAATTGTGCATTTATTTTTATAAATGAAAATAATAAAATAATAAAGATCGTTTTTCTCATTTTTTAGTTACTTTTGTTGGGTAAAATTTGATAAAAAAATTTTTTAATTAAATTAAACAAACTCAAATTTAGATATTTTTTTGAAAAATATTTTATGTAGGACTATTTATTTTTTATTTTTTTAATAATTTTTAATAATAATGAAGTTTTATTACGATATCAACAATTCTATGGAAGCCGGATGTGATGAAGCCGGAAGAGGCAGTTTGTCAGGTCCTGTGGTGGCTGCTGCTGTAATTTTCGAGAAAAATTATCGTAATAAGTGGATAAATGATAGCAAACAATTGAATGAAAAACAACGCTTGGAATTAAGAGAGATTATAGAGCGTGATGCTTTGAGTTGGTCTGTTGCATTTGTAGATGAGAAAATC
>JALSTL010000077.1 GCA_026983755.1 Melioribacteraceae bacterium
TACTTTTTACCCAAACCTTTCCATTATGTTCTTCCACTATTTTTTTCGCAATCCATAACCCCAATCCGGAGCTGCTTTCTCCACCGGTTGGTTTTGTACTTAATGTAACACCTTTTTCAAATGCATGAATAACTTCATCTTCGGTTAAACCGAAACCGTTATCTTTTACTTCAACAATAGCATATTTATTATCAAATTGAGTTGTAACATTAACCGAGGCTTTTTGCGGAGAATACTTAATTGCATTGCCCACAAAATTATCTACAACTTCTTTTATTTTAATTTCATCATAATCAATTTCCGGTAAAGCGTAGGATTTTTTGAATAAAAGAGCTATATCTTTACTATCGGCTTTTATTTTGTTGGATTTTACAATTTCTTCAACAGTTTCGTTTAGGTTGTTTTTTTCTTTGTGCAAATCTATTGAGACGTGTTCTTGTACAACAATATGCGAAAATTCATCAACCAATGTTAATATTCTTGACGAGGTTTCCAACAAACCGTTAAGCACTTCTTGCTGTTCGGTAGCATTTAAATCATAAGATTCAAGCAAATCAACAAAATTTTTAATTGTGGAAGCAGGATTTTTTATATCATGTGCTACCATTGCCAATGTTTCTTCTTTTTGCACACGTAATTCTTTTAATCTTTTTTCACTTTTTGCCAATTGTTCTTTTTGTTCTTCCAGCGAAAGAATTGTTTCCTTAAGTTCTTTTACTTTTAATTTTAACTTTCTGTTTTTTTCTTCTAAAAAGAAAATTTCCGAATTTAATTTTTTATTTTCAATTTTAAGTTTTTCAAGTTTGGAAAGATTTTTATTTTTTACAGTTTGTTCATCTTCTTTGTTCCTATGGCTTTTCCTTGCGGAAGGTTCATTATTTTTTTTAAAAAATAAGTAAACAATCCCCATAAAAAAAATAAAAACAAATAAAATTGAAATTATTCCAACCAGGTTAACTTTCACAACAATTCCCGATTTATAATAAGTAAAAACATTTTAATTTTATTATCGAAAAACTCTTTGGATAATAAAGAAAAAATTTATTAACAAAAAAATACTTGACTTACACAAAATAGTCCTTTAGTTTTGTAGGTAAAAAATAATTTTCCACTAACATTATAAGGCACAAGATGCTTGACGCAATAGATATTAAGATTTTAAATGTCCTTCAAGAATCCGGCAGAACAAAGCGAAAAACACTGGCGGATTTGGTTGGGCTTTCTCTTCCTTCATTAAGCGAACGGTTAAAAAAACTTGAAGAACGAAACGTTATTGAAGGTTATTATGCAAAAATTAACCGGAAAAAATTTAATTTGGACTTAATGGCGTTTATTACGGTTATAATGAGCACATCAAAAAAATATAACGAATTAAGTAAACACGTTGCAGAAACTCCGGAAATTTTAGAATGTTATGCGGTGCTTGGAGAAGGTTCGCACATTTTAAAAGTAGTTGTAAAAGATACCGAAGCGCTGGAACAACTTTTAAGCAAAGTACAGTCGTGGAACGGAGTTATCAGAACGGTTACAAGTTTTGTATTATCAACTGTAAAAGAAACAACCAAAATAAATATTCAACAAGGAGAAAAAAATGTCAAAAGCTAAGTTAGAATACGTTTGGTTAGACGGCGTATTACCTACTCAAAAAATGCGTAGTAAAACAAAAATAGTTTCCGATTTTGATGGCAAACTGGAAAATTGCCCTATGTGGAATTTCGACGGTTCTTCAACGGAACAAGCCGCAGGAAACGATTCCGATTTATTGCTTAAACCGGTTAACATATTCAAAGACCCTGCCAGAAAAAACGGATATATTGTTATTGCCGAAGTTTTAAATCCCGACGGAACACCTCACCCGACCAATGCAAGAGCCACAATTAAAGATGACGATAATGATTTTTGGTTTGGTTTTGAACAAGAATATGTTCTTTGGGATTTATCTCATCATACTCCTTTCGGATTTCCCGCCCCGGGTTATTTCCCTCCTCCGCAAGGTCCTTTTTATTGCTCGGTTGGTGCAGAATTTAATGTTGGTCGTGATATTATTGAAGAACATCTTGACCAATGTCTTGAAGCCGGAATTAACATCGAAGGTATTAATGCCGAGGTTATGAAAGGACAATGGGAATATCAAATTTTTGCTAAAGGAGCCAAAGAAGCCGGAGACCAAATTTGGGCGGCAAGATATTTGCTGGAACGAATCGGCGAAAAACATAATGTAAGAATTAATTTAGACCCCAAACCTGTTGGCGGTGATTGGAACGGTTCGGGAATGCATGCAAATTTTTCCAATTCAACCTTAAGAACTTGCGGAAGTAAAGAAGTATTTGAAAAAATTTGTGAAGCTTTTTCTCCTCAAGAAGTTATTGATAAGCATATTAGTGTGTACGGAGAAGGAAACGACCTAAGATTAACCGGAGCTCACGAAACCGCACCGATAGACAAATTCAGTTACGGTGTATCTGACAGAGGTGCTTCTATACGAATACCCATAATGACCGTAGAAAACGGTTACAAAGGTTGGCTGGAAGATAGAAGACCCGCTTCAAATGCCGATCCGTATAAAGTAGCAGCTGTTATTATTGATACCGTTAAAAGTGTTAAATTATAAAAGCTTTTCTTGTTATAATAAGGAATTGTTCTTTTTATTTGGAGCAATTCCTTTTTCTGTTTGTTGCACACCCACAAGTATAATTATAGATAAATAATTTTTAATTTATTTGGAATCCATTAAAAAAATGCAAAAAATAAAATGCGTAAAACCGTTTGATTTTACCCAAATTACACATTAGAATTTGTTGGTAATGTTTTTTTAAATCATACTACGCGTTTGTTCCGAAAGCACGAATTTAATATTGAGGAATCTCTTGAAGCCGTTCTATTTAACTACTTAAAAAAACGCCTTGTTATAAACCGACACTATCTTTCAAGAGCATATTTATACAATGTAATAAAACCAACTTGAAATATTTATGCTTTAATTTGTACCGATTTTATATTTATAAATTCCATTAGACGTTGCTACCCAAACATTTCCCTTTGAGTCAAAACCTACATCTTGTATTTCGTTTGTAATAAATGGTGTGTTAGCCCTTGAATATTTTTGCATA
>JALSTL010000078.1 GCA_026983755.1 Melioribacteraceae bacterium
CTTCCTACACCGGGTAATTTTGTAAGAGCTTCAAAATCCGCCGGTACTTCCGAATTAAATTCTTCTACTAATTTTGTACAACACGCAATTAAACTTTTTGTTTTTTGTTTATAAAAACCTGTGGAATATATTTCCCTTTCCAATTCTTTAGGATTGGCATTAGCATAATCTTCCGGCGTTTTGTAATTTTTAAACAATTCTTTTGTAACAATATTTACTCTGGCATCTGTGCATTGTGCAGATAATATTGTTGCAATCAATAATTCCAATGAATTTGAAAATTCCAATGCAGGTTTGTTAAAAGGATATTCTTTACGTAATAATTCGAATATTTTATTAATCCTTTTCGGTTCTTTTTTATTTTGCATAAATTATGTCTTCATTTTCTTTTATAATTTTGATAAACTGTTATTTATTTCATTGTCAATTTATGAAACCTTTTTACGTCAAATCCGTTTTGCCAAAAGATGCATTCCTTTTTTACAATCAAATTATAATAAAATAAATTTATTTTAGAAAATTTATGTAACTTTCATTTTATGAAAAAGACACTAATTATATTAATAACATTTTCTTTATCATTAAGCGCACAGTCATTATCACTATACAAAAGTTTTGGAAATTTTAAAGATGCTGCCGCTTTTGACATTGATTTAAACGGCAATATATACGTTTCCGATAAAAAAGAAAATACAATTTACAAATTGGATTCTCTGGGAAACGAAAAAAATAATGTTGGAGGTTATGGTTGGATAGAATCTGAATTCGACGAACCGATTGATATTTTTACAAACACACTTTCGGTTTATATTGCAGATAAAAACAACAATAGAATTCAACGATTCGACAAGGACTTAAATTTTTTATCTCAATATTCCGGAACTGATAAATCCAATCAAATAATTGAATTCGGCTATCCTATTTGTGTTATCATTTCTTCACTAAGCGATTTATTTATTCTGGATTCCGATAACAATAGAATTTTAAAATTTAATTTGGACGGTAAATTTATTGCAGAATTCGGTGGTAATGATGCTGGTGTATATTCCATTGTAAACCCGAAAAATTTTACTACCGATAGTTTTGGAAATATTTACGTATTGGACCAAAATAACATTAAAGTATTTGACCAATACGGAAACGGATTATTTAAATTTAAACCTTTTATAGAACCCGATAAAATAAATATTAACGATAACGAATTATTAGTATTTAATAAAAATATGTTGGGAATATACGATTTAACCGCTAATAAACTTATTCTAAAAATAAATTATTTTCCTAATATGAACAAAAAAGAGCATTTAATTGATGCGGAATTACATGAAGGTAAATTGTTTATTTTAACCGAAAACAAAATTTACGTTTATAAAATAATAAATTAAAATTGAACTACTCATTTAAATTAAAATTTTTCAACATCATTTTTTTTTTGGTAATTTTATTATGGTGCATTGGAATTTTTTGGGAAATTGTTGTTCACTTTTTTCCAAAATCAGTTATTGCCGTACCTTTGTTAAAATACAATTATTCATTGGTATGTCACCAACAAACGGAAAAATTATTTAGAATTTACGGTTACAACACATTAGTCTGTTCAAGATGTACAGGAATTTATTTGGGAGCTTTATTTTCATCGTCAATTATTCTTTTTGCAAAATTGAAAAAAGTAAGTAAAAGAATAATGATAATTTCATCGGTTCCAATGTTTATGGATGTTACATTATATAGTTCGGGATTGTATTCATATTCCAAGCTAATAGCTTTAATTACCGGTTTAATTTTAGGTTCGGTTGGTTTTCTATATATTCACGATGCAGTTATAAATATACTAATACAAAAAAAAGGAAAAAATTGAAAAAATATTTACCCGTTTTGGTTACAGGTTTTGCAGCAGGCATACTTCATATTGTTCCCTTTGTTAAAGGTTTTGTTTGTTGTTTGATTGTACCGGTTGCCGCTTATTTTGCAGTTATTTTAGAACAAAAATCAAAAAATATAACCGGTGAATTCGATTTAAAAAAAGGAGCTGTTTTAGGCTTTTTTACCGGAATTGCTGCGGCTTTCTTCGGAACCTTTTTCGAAATTTTTGTAACGTTAATAACAAAACATAACGATATACTTACTTCCATTAACGAAATTACCCGAACAATTCATTCTCTTCCTTTTTCAGAAGATGTAAAAAATGAAGTATTGACAGTTATGAAATCCGTTGTAAATTCCATTCGAACAAACGGATTTTCTCCTTTATATTCGATTTCTATTTTTATAAACAATTTAATTGTAAATCCTATTTTCGGAACAATCGGAGGATTGGTAGCGGCTAAAATTTTAAATTCCAAATATTCTAATTGAACAATATTGTTGTTTGTAAAAATCATTTTTGCAAACGGAATTTAATATATTTTTAATTTTAATATTTTAATTTTAAGGTATTTTGTAAATGATTATAGCTTTTATTTTTTTTATACATATTATTTTTATCATTTACATTTTTCTCAAAAGATTAAAACAAGATTCCATTGGTTCGGCTGTTATAGATTTAATTTTTATAGTAATAATTTTTACTGTCGGTTGGTCAATTTCTACAATGGTTTGCAAAATAATTTGGCAACCGATCGGTTTTGGGAAATATTTTAACAGAGATGCAATAGCTTTATTATTATTAACACTTGGCGAAGTTTTTTTCTACAAAATTTACTTTAAGGATTTATTAAAGAAAAGAAACCCAGCTATTTCAAACGAAAAGGGAAAATAATTACAGCAGTTTGTTTTTGATTTTTTTGTTCCTCAGGCAAAGGTTCAAATCGCCATTGTTTAAGCGAATTAATTGCGGCAAGTTCCAAACGAGTATCGGCTTTAATAAGAGGGAGAATATTTCCAACCGTTCCATCGGCTAAAATTGTAAATTTAAGTTTCACATCAATCTCTTTTGCAACGCCTTGCGGATAAGCCGGAAGTGAATAACTGTAAATTTTTCTTTTGCCTTTACCTCCAAACTTAATTTCGAAACCGAAATTCCCTTCTCCTTCTCCACTTTCTTCTTTACCTTTACCGGATTCTTTTTCATCTTTAACAACAGGTTTTACTTTACGGGGTGTTGTTTCTTTTTCTTCTTTCTTTTTTTTAGAAGCGGCTATTACATTATTTGTTTCATCGGAATTTTTTACTTTCGGTAAGTCAACTTTTTTTACTGCTTTTTTTTCTTCTTGAGTGTTTTCCATTTCAGGTTGTTTTTTTTGAACTTCTTCGGTTTTTGATTTTGCCAAAATACCTGAAGAACTTAGTTTACCGATAGAACCGAAACCAACGGTTATATATTCGTCTTCAACGGTTCCAAGCGAAACTTTTATAAAATAAAAAATTAGAAGCAAAATAAGATGAACCGCAAACGAAATTAAATATGATGTGCCTTTTTTACTCAAAACGATTCTTTCTCCGTTTCAATTGTAAAACTTTTAACATTTACGGATTTAGCGGCATCAATAACTTTTATAACCAAATCTATATTTACACTTTTATCGGCTCTTATAATAAGATGTTCTTCGTTTATGCTGTTTTTTAGTTCATCAAGTTTTGCCGCAAGCGAATTAATATCAATTTCGTCTGAACCTACAAAAACTTTTCCCTCTTCCGTTAACGAAACAATCATTTTGGTAGGTATGCTTTGTTCATTCATTTTTGAAGCCGGCAATTTTACTTTTACTCCCGTTTGTATAACAAATTGCGAAGTCAACAAAAAGAATATAAGTAATAAAAAAACAATGTCGGTTAAAGATGATAAACTGAAAACGCTTAAAGGTTTTTTTGTTCTTTCAAACTTCATTTTAGTTCCTATAATTCAATTTCAATATCTTCTTCTTTTAATTCTTTACCTCTGCTGGTATCTTCAATAATATCAACAACATCGTTGGAAACCAATTCCATCTCGAGAATTAATTTGTTGATAGCCGAAGTAAGATAATTATAAAAAGTTAAAGCAATAATTCCAATAGCCAAACCCACCGCCGTAGTTAACAATGCTTCCCAAATACCGCCGGCAAGGTCGCTGGGATTTGCACCACCTTGTAAATCTTGTATTTTCATAAATGCTTGTATCATTCCGGTTACGGTTCCTAAAAATCCGATTAACGGAGCAATACCGGCTATTGTTGCAACAACGGAAAGTCCTTTTTCCAACTTAGCAATTTCTTGACGTCCGGCATTTTCTATAGCTTCTTTTACTCGTTCGTGCCCCAAACTGTATTTTTTTAGTCCGCTTTTTATAATATTTGCCGCCGGAGATTTTTCTTCTATACAATAACTCATTGCACCGGAAATATCTTTTTTAATTAACATTCCTCTTATTTTAACTAAAAAAGCCGGTACATTCAGTTTGGATTTTTTAATTACAATGTATCTTTCTATTATTATTGCAAGTGCTATTAAAGATGTTAATAGCAAAGGCAGCATTAACCATCCGCCTTTGGAAAGTATTGTTATTAAAGACATAATTCCCCTAATTGTTATTATTTTCTATTTAAGTTCTCTTTGAGCTTTTTTTGCCGCTCTAAGTGTTGGAAAGCTACCAATCCTTACTCTATACCAATTCTTTTGATATCTGGGTATGTATGCTTTCATTATATATGCATTATATCCTTTGTTTCGGATACGTTCAACTTCTTTTTCCGCAAGAATTTTACGCGGCCAAGAAGATATTTGTAATGTATAATTTACACCGTTGAAATAAATATTTTTAGCTTCTTCAACTAATTTTACTTTTTTTCTATTAACATTATTAACCGAAGTTTTTTCCGTACTATTTTCTTTGGTAATTTTATCTTTTAATTTTTTTTCTATTTTTTGTGCCAATGTTTTTCCGGATTTAACCGACGACTGTTCTTTTTCTTTTCTATTTTTTTCCGTTCCGGTTATTGCCTGTTTATTATTTTCCTTAATTTTATTTTTCTCTTCAATTTGTTGATTTTTATTTATGTTATCTTTTTTTACATTTTGTTTTTTTGCTAATAATTTTGCCTTTCTTTTGGCTTCTTCAAATTCTCTTTGATGTTGTTCTTGAAGTTTAATTTCAATTTCATTCTGATCGTATAACCATGTGGGATTATTAAAAAACAAATAATAAATTCCAATTGCACCAACAATAAAGAATGCTGCAATTAATGCATAAATTGTGGGACTGTATTTGGGTTTATGCATTATATTTTTCTTTTTGACGGGAATTTCTTCTTGCACTTTACTTTCTGCCGTATATTGTTTTTCTTCAAATTCATTCTTTGTGTTTTGTTGTTCTTCTTTAACTTCTTCCTTTGCTTCTTTTTCCATATCGGTTTCGGACTCTGCATTTTCGGTATTATTATTTTCTTCGGGAGTTTCCGATTCGTAAAATATATTTTCATCGGCTTTGGTAGTAATTTCTTCTTCAAAAGGAATATCTTCAAGTACTTCATTAGCCGGTTCCATACTTTCGTCGGTTAAAAGATCGTTTTGAAGTATTTGATTATCTTCTTCCGAAACAATCTCTTCTTTTTCGTCTGAACGTTCGGAATCTTCAAATTCGGATAGTAATTCGTTTTCGTCCAATTCCATAAAATCATCTTCATTTAATCCGCTTTCTTCGGAATTTAAATAACTGTCTAAATCCGTTGTTTCAGTTTCTTCGTTCGGCAAAATAGTTGCCGCTTGTTTATCCAAATAATCATCCCATAAATCAAAATTTTCTATTCTTTCGGAATCTTCAATTATTTTTTCAATCTTTTTTTCAAGATTGTTATCATTACCAGCATTGGTTTTGTCAAGTTGAATAACCGGTTTATCAATTCCCAAATTAAAAACACTTTCGTCTAATTCCATACTATCACTATCTGTGGGTTCCAAAGTTAAAGTAATAAACAACGATTCGTCATTGTTTTTTTCCGTCGGAGAAAAAATAATAACCGGTTTGGATTTGGAAGATTTTTTTTTGGAAGAGGAAACGGCAAATTGTTCTTTTAGTTGGAATACGCCCAAGCCGTTTATTTTTATGGCTTCATCGTTTTCAAGTGTATTTGAAATTTTATTTTTTAAAAATATAAATGCAAGATTCTTTTCCGAATCGGTAACTTGCAATAATTCTGCAATTTGTGTTTTCAGTTGTTCTATAGTCATTTTAAGTTCTTTTTTATTTAATTAAAAAATTTACCATCTTAATTCAAAACCGGCAAAAACATCCAAGGGTTTGGCTTGATAATTTTGATAATAATAGTATTTATTGTTAAGCAAATTTTCAAGTGAAAAAGTAAAATTAAAATTTTTAAACAATTTATAAAATGCTGATAAAGATAAATTTACCATACGCGGAATTTTAATGTTATTATCTATATTAGTATAAGTGGCATCATGATATTCAAATTTTAATTTTGTTCCAAATTTTGAACTGAAATTATAAATATAATTTAAATTTGCCACAATAGTGGGAGCATAAGGAACTTTTTTATCGAATGAAGCTCTAATGTCCTGTACTTTTAATTCTCCGTAAAATTCTCCGCCCGGTCCTTTCCTAAAAAGTGCATTTAGAAAAACGTATGTATTTTTAATATCGTCTTTGTGAACGGAAAAGAATCCTTGTGATAAATTATCTTCAAAGTAAATATCGTTATTAGAACTTAAATATCCCATACCTCCGCTAATTTCAAAATATTGTTCATATTCATAACGCAAAGCAACTTTCATATTTATTTTGTTTTCTACAAAAGAATTAACAAAATTATTCAATTTAAAATATCTGTTCCGATTATCAAAATTTCTTAATGTTTTTAACTCGGCAAAAGGAGAAAATTCTCCCAATACGGAAAGGTGATTCGATAGTTTGAAACTTCCGAAAGCAATTGGCGAAAAGAAAGTGTTTTTATTACTTTCGGCTATATAAGCTCCGGCTTTTATATTTATTCTCTCGAATAAGTTTATGCTTGCCGTGGCAATTACGTTAAAATAATAAGTGTTTCCAAAGTGTAATTTTGTTTTGTTTATTGTTTGGTTTTTATACGTACTTTTAAGGTTAAAGTTCATATTCATCAATTTAAATTGCATAAAAGCATCCGTACCGAAAATATTTTCGCCTATTGTATCGTTAGTTTGATTGTAATAATTATCATTGAATGTTAAACCGAATTGAAAATTTTTGTGTGATGTATATTTTGTATATATTTTCCCATCGGCAATATTAGTTTTACGAATAAGTTTCGGTATGGTTGAACCGAAAAAATTATAATTTTCAAATTTATAATTTCCGTTGAACCCTATTTCCAAACCGGGTAATGTTTTGGCATTTTGTTTCACAAAATATTTACCGTTTAAACTACCGCCATAGTTAGAAATACCGGCATGTTTCAAGTATTGTTTTTCTTGCAATCCGAATAAATGAGAACTATATGTAAAGTTTTTAATATGATTTCCATAGAAAAAATCTACTTTGGGTAAAGTATATAATCCCGCACTTAGTTTTAGCAAGCCGTTAGTATTTTGAAATTTATTATCAATTTTTACTTCACTAATTTTTTCGTCATTTAGTTTAACGGAAATTTGTTCTTCATCGGGTAATTTCGGATTAAAAAAATCTTTAGAAAGCAAAGGAATAAAATCCGGTTCACTTTTTTGAGTTTTCGGCAAAATAATTTTTTGTTTACCGGTAATAACAAAATCCGGTAATTCAATACTTTGGGAATTATTCTCTTTTTGAGCAAGTATTGTTATGCTAAAAAATAAAATTATTAAGGTTGTTTTTTTCATAGCTTTTTAAGTTTTTCCGTCGCTTCTTTTGCCAACGGGTCTCGTTTATGTTTTTTTAATAATGCTTTGTACATTTCGGCTGCTTTTTGTTTCTTCCCAAGTTTAAGGTAAGTATCGCCAAGTCTTAATAAAGATTGCGAATACCATTCATCATAAGCGGAATAAATGGAACGAACTTTAATAAACGGTTGTAGTGCATCATTATATTTTTCTTGTTGAAAAAGCGTAAGACCTTTATAATACAATGCTTTTGCGGCCAAATCGTCTTTTCTGTTTTTGCTTACATCGTCAAATAAATTTAAAGCATGGTTAAAATTATTTCTTACAAGTTCCAAAATACCCAATTCAATTTCCGCTTTGTGAAAAAACAAAGAACCGTCTTGTAAAGATATTATTTCATTCAATACGTTATATGCTGCACTTATATTATTGTTTTCTATATAAGCTTGTGCTTTGTTAAATTTCAACTCTGCCAATGCTTTTGAATCTTTCAATTTTGAAATTGCATCATCATATAATTTAATTTCCGCCGTTAAATTATTTTCCGCTCTGTAAATTTTTCCCGCTTCCAAAACGGAATTAAATCCAATTTCGGTATCGGGAGATAGACTTCTGACAATTTCAAAATAGTTAATTGCTTTTTTAGGATGTTTTAAAAAAACCTCACTTTTACCCATCCAATAATATGCCGAAGGTACCAAAGGACTTTTCGGATAGTTATCAATAATTTTTGAAAATTCATTTAACGCTAGTAAATATTTTCCGTTATTATAATAAATTTCCGCTTTCTTAAATTGTATTTTATCTAAAAAACCGGAATTTTTATTGGATGCAATAAAGTTACCCAAAAAATTGGTAGCGCTTTTATATTTTTCTTGAACAACATAACAATATTGGATTCCATTAACCGCATCGTAAACATATTTTGATGAGGGAAATTTTTCTATTACTTTTTTATAGTTTTCAATGGCTTTGGAATAATTACTTAAATTGAAATAAGCATCCCCAATTGAATAATATGCAATTGGCAATGTTGCCGAAGTGGGATAAAGGTTAATTAACTTTTTATAATTTTCTATTGCATCTTTAAATTCATTTCGTTGGAAATGAATCCAACCGATTAAGTATTGAGAATCATCAGCATATTTTGATGAGGGAAATTTTAGTTGCAGTTCATTTAAAACTTTTATCGATGCTTTTGAATCTCCTGCTTTAAATAAAGTTTGTGCGTAATTAAAATATGCCGATTCGTTTTTATTAAACTTTTTATTTTTTATTAAAACATTTTCATATACAAGGGCGGCTTTTTTAAAATCTTTTAATGCATAATAGGAATCCGCCAATCTCAATTGACTTTCGACGTATTTTTTATCTCTTTTATATTTTTTTATAAACTCATTAAAAAGAAACGCGGATTTTGTATAGTCGCGTAAATCGAAATAAGAATAAGCTTTTCCGTATAAAACATTTTTGGTTAAAACTCTGTTGTTGGTTTTTATTTTATTGTAATAAAAAACGGCTTTGGAATAGTTTCCCAAATAAAAATTTACTTCGGCTAAATAGAAATACAATTTATTTTTATCAATATTGGTTTTATTTATATTTACGGATTTCATTTCTTTTAGAGCGGGAACATATCTTTTCAGATAAAAATATGAAACTCCCAATCCCAAACGACAACGATCTTTAAGCTCCGCTGCAATTTGAGGAATAAGTAAACCGCGCTTGAAATATTCTGCCGCAGTTTTATATTCTTTTTTTCTTAAATTTATTTCTCCGAGTAATGTTAAAGATTTTGCTTTGGCAAGCGGATCTTTGGAATATATGGATTTCAACAACGCATTTTCTGAAGCATCAAATCTTTTTTGGCTGAATTTACTAATACCAATATTCAATTTTGCTTTTTCAGTTAATGAACTATTAGGATATTTTTTGGAAAATTCGTTAAGTATTTTTTCCGCTTTTTTATTATTGCCGGCATATCTTTGCGCTTGACTACTCCAATAAAAAGATTTAACCGCAATAGAATCGTTGGAAGAAGCGGTTAATGAATGGAATAATTTATAAGCATTTAGGTAACGTCCTTTATGAAAATTGATCCAAGCCAAACCGTAACGGATTTTATCCAACATTTCTTCGGAAGGAGAATTCTTTAAAATTTGTTTAAAGGTTTGCGAAGCATTATCATAGTCTTTTATTCTGTAATAACAATTTGCCAAAACAAAATCCGCTTCATTTTTTTCTTGCAAAGATAATTTTTTTATTAGCGGATCCGTAAGTTCGATTATTGCGTTATCATATTCACCCAAATAAAAATAATTTATACCAATTCTGAATTGAGCTTGCGGAGCAATTTTACTTTTGTTATAAAAACTAAGAAGTTTATCAAAATAATTAACGGCATTTTCGTAATTACCTTTTTTTTCATAAAGTTTTGCCAAAGCAAATAAATTGTAATCTGCAAATATGTTGTTTTGATTTTGGTTTACTGCGGTTTTAAAATATTTTTCCGCTTCTTCAAAATTGTTTTCTTTAATAAAAGATTCTCCTATTAAGTAATATGCAGAGCCAACAAATTTTGATGCGGGATAATTATTTATAAGTAAATTTAAATTGCTTCTTGCAAGTTTATATTTTTTACGATTAAAGTATAAACCTCCCAATTTATATAAGGCCAAATCTGCAAAAGCGGAATAAGGAAAATCTATAATAAAACTTTGATAATGAGACATCGCTCCGTCTGTTTGATGCATTCCCAGCAAACACTCGGCAATATAATATTCCGAAGAAGAAAGAATTTGCTTGTCCACTTCATCCGATAAAACTATTTTTTCAAATATTTTAAGTGCATAGGCAAAATTATTTTTATTATATAATTCCATTGCCGATGAATACAGTTTTAATTCTTTTTGTGCAAAAAGAACGGAACTTATAAAAAAGAGTAAGATGATTTTAGTGATATTTTTCATTTTTCTATTTGTAAATTCGGAACATTTGTTTCTTTAAACCCTATTTTTGCTATTGAGTTCCAAAAACTTTAAAAACATATTTAATTAATATAAGCAATTAGTTGATTAAGTTAAAGAAAATTATTACATTATTACCATAACTTTCTACATTATAGGATGTTATATATGATAAAAATATCAATTTAGATAAAAAAAAAGCCCATATTTTTTACGGGCTTTTTTACATTTATAAGATTCTTTTTTTAATGTAAATACTTCAATTCGTATTTACATCGGTCTCTGTAAGTTCTGTCTTTACTGGCTTTTTTGAAATTCTCTTTTGCTTTAGCAATATTGTGCAATCCTTTATAAGCCATTCCTTTGTAAAAATACAGTGCACCTTTGGGAACTTTCTTTCTAAAATTAGCGGCATTATCCGCAGCTTCCAAAGCTTTATTGAATTTTCCTTTTTCCAAATAAATATCGGCTAATTTCAAATATGCTTTATCGTAATTATAATTGGCAACGGCTTTCATTAAATAATCTGTTGCTTCATCATATTTTTTTTCTTTAAGAGCAATATCGCCCAACTTGGTATAAGCATAACCGATATATTTTTTTGCAACTTTTTTTCTGCTTTCATTTGTTGCATTTTCCATATATTTTTTGAAATTATCTATAGCTTTTTGGTATTTACCCCAAGAATAAAATGTTGTTCCCAAACCATTATAAGCCGTATAAAACTTAGGATCAACTTCCAAACATTTATTTAACATTTCTTCTGCTTTTGCAAATTCTCTTTTCTTTTTATATACCAAACTCATTTGGTAATAAATTCTGGCATCTTTAGATTTTTTCAATGCTTCTGTATAAGATTTTAATGCACCGTCAAAATCTCCGGACCTTTTTTGCTTGTTTCCTTGATTGAAAAGTTTTGCAACTTCTTTATCCATTTTTCCGTTTTGTGCAAAACTTACTGCGGTGAGTAATAACATTATGGATAATACCATATTGATTGTTTTTTTCATAAATGTAATCCTACTTTTGTTAATAATAAAACCATTAAATTTGTGCGGAAAGCGGGACTTGAACCCGCACGCCCTTACGAGCACTACCCCCTCAAGATAGCGTGTATACCAATTTCACCATTTCCGCAAAATGAATACTAAAAATATATTTATGGTTTTTAAAATGCAACTGATTTAATTATACACTAAATCTTTTGAAGGTATTTTATAGTGTAAACACTTTAATCTTAAAAAAGTTCCTTAACTTTTAAAATTTTTAATAAAAACATAAAGGCATTTATTTAACGACATAAAATATAATTTAGGTTCCGTATTCTTTTGTTAAAATTTTGGGCAAGTTATTTCAAATGTATTTTACTTAACTTATAAATTATTAAAAGTTTAACTATAATTGTTTTTGTATAACCAGGCAAACTTATTAACGCAGCGTGTTGAAAATTTTTTCAGATATTAAATACTAATTTTTTAATTAGGATTTTTAATGAATTTTGTATGACTATAGAATTTTACGATATAGATTTTTATTTCAATTTTATTTTTCTTCCTCGTGTTTTAATTAGCATTTTTCTTATTTCCCGTCGGAACTTATTTTCGAAAACAATCATTTTCATAATTTGTTTGTAAGATAAAATATCGTTTAAGGAATTTATAAAACTATTTTTTTGGCGAAGTATTTTTTCATCTATGTTTTTAATTTGGTCTATCATTTTTTTATAGTTATTTAATTTTTTACTTTTGTTTTTAAATAAGTCTTCCGCTTGTTCAATAATTTTTCTTTTTTCTTTCAAAAGTTTTTGTTGTTCTTTAATAAAATTTTTTCTCCTTGTAAAAAATCTTATCGCCGTATCTTCTTGTAAATCCATTTTTTCCAACAATTTCAGTTTTTCCAACTCTTTAAATTTTTGTTGCATGTGTTTCGGATTATGAGTTATCGCTTGTGCGAATGAAAAATTCAAACCGAAAATAAAAAAAATAACACTCAATAATATTTTCATTTTTTTACCTATAAATCATTTTGTTTTTTAAGATTATTATAAATTTCAAGCAAATCTTTTTCCGAAAGATATTGCAAATATTCATTGTAATCATCTTCATTCCATACTTCGTTTTCGAACATTATTTCATCCAAATCTTTTTCCGTTATATCATAAATTTCTTCTTGAACGGCAATTGCTAAATTATCATTTTCCCCAAATGTATTCTCATCAATAATAAAATCTGTAATCGATTCGTTTACTTTCTCATTGCCGTTTTCAATAGATAAAAATTTATTGGTTAATACGGAATTATTGGATTTGTATTTTCCTAAAAAGAAATAGGAAATTAAAAAAATAATTAGCAAAAGCGGAAAAGCGTAAGTAATTTTTTGTTTAAAACTTTTGGTTCTAAATTCGGCTCGTTTGTTTTTTGCTTTAACCAATAAGTTATTAAAATAAAATTCATTTACTTCGCCGGTTTCTTTAATTGAAGCCAATGTTTTCTCAAAAGCATAATATTCTTTTGACAATTGGGAATTATTTTTTAATTGTTCTTTAAAATTTTCTTCCTCTTTTTTATTTAATAATCCGGCTTTATATTTAAGTATTATTTCTTCATTCTTTTTCATCTTTCATCATATCTTTTATTTTTGTTAATGCATGAAAATAATTAGCTTTTAAAGTTCCAATGCTTTTACCGGTAATTAAGGAAATTTCTTTATAGCTTAACTCGTCAAAATGCCTTAATATAAATACTTCCTTTTGTTTTAACGGTAATTTTTCAAGCATCTTTTGTACTTTTTCAATTTTTTCTTTATCCTCAAGTTTTTTAATTATATCTTCTCCGGAATATTTTTCTTGGATACTCCGGTCGTTTAAGCTAAATATATTTTTAAACTTATTTCGTTTAAGTAAATTTAAACTTTTAGTGTGTGTAATTCTATAAATCCAAGTACTTAACGATGAATTAAAATTAAATTTTTTAAGTTTTTTATATATGGTTAAAATTACTTCTTGAGTTATTTCATCTGCATCCGCATGATTATTAACCATTCTTCTAGCATGCCAATAAATATTTTTTTGATGAATCTGCACCAACTTATTAAAGGCTTTTTCTTTCCCGCTTAGAAATTCCTTTATCAGTTCAAATTCTTCTTCGTTACTCATATAATTCCTTCAGTAATAAATTAGACAATTTTATTACTAAAAAGGTTTAAAGTTTATTCTTTGTAATTTCTAAAAAATTAAAACGCTAAGCAAAAATTTAATTATACTTTACAGAGTACATT